>JAIOSY010000260.1 GCA_021107375.1 Sulfurimonas sp. | reverse complement strand
ATAGAATATTTTTCTATTTTATACTTTTTCTTAGCAAACGAAAGCATCTGTTTTTCTATCTTTTTTAAATCACCTGAACCTATTTCAGATTCAGTTTTAAAGTCATAATAAAAACCCTCTTTAACAGTTGGTCCAACATAAAACTTTGCATCTGGATAAAGAGATTTTATAGCTTGTGCCATAAGGTGTGCTGTTGAGTGGCGAAGAACTTCTAAAGAATCTTCTGAGTTATCAAGGTGAATTTGCTCACCCTCAAATCCTAACTCCTCAGCAGTTTGTAAGTCAATAATTTCATTATTATGTTTTATTGCAATTGCGTTCACTTCTATTTATCCTTATAATTCAGTTTTTAATACTGCACCATTTGATGCGTTTGAAACTAATAGTTGATATCTTTTTAGCCATTTTGATTTTACTTCATTTTTGTAAGGCTTCCATTTAGCTTTTCTTTCATTTAAAATCTCTTCACTTACATTTAACTGTAAAACATGAGCATCAGTATCTAACTCAATCTCATCGCCATCTTCGATAAAAGCGATTAAACCACCCTCAGCAGCTTCTGGAGAAACATGCCCAATAGAAGCACCTTTAGTTGCACCAGAAAAACGACCATCAGTTATAAGGGCAACAGAATCACCAAGTCCCATACCTTGAATAAGGGCAGTAGGAGCAAGCATCTCTTGCATACCCGGACCACCTTTTGGACCCTCGTAACGAATAACTACAACATCACCAGCTTTTACTTTATGTCCCATAATTCCAGCGATTGCTTTTGGTTGAGAGTCAAAACATACAGCAGTACCTTTAAACTGTCTCATATTTGGCTCAATTCCTGCAGTTTTTACAACAGCACCCTCTAGGGCAAGATTTCCAAAAAGAATTGATAATCCACCAACTTGAGAATAAGCATTCTCATTTGTATGAATTACCTCTTCATTTAAGATAACTGCATCTTTAATTCTCTCACCGATAGTTTCACCAGTTACAGTTGGATTATCAAGATAAAGAAGTCCACCTCTACGGCTTACCTCTCTCATTACAGCATTTACACCACCTGCCTTATCAACATCTTCCATATGAACAGTTGTTAATGATGGAGAGATTTTAGCGATATGTGCTACATGATCAGCAATTTCATTGATTTTCTCGATTGAAAAATCAACCTCTGCCTCTTTTGCGATTGCTAACATATGTAAAACTGTATTTGAACTTCCACCCATCGCCATATCTACAACAAATGCATTGTGAATTGCTTTTTCATTAAGCACATTACGAAGATTATTTTTAGCTGGATTATCTTCGATAGCCATTTCAACGATACGCTTAGCCGCTTTTTTCACCATTGCAATTCTTTCAGGTGTCATAGCTAATACAGTTCCATTTCCAGGAAGTGCTATACCCATAGCTTCACAAAGAGTGTTCATAGAGTTTGCTGTAAACATACCAGAGCATGAACCACCAGATGGACAAGCATTACACTCGATATCATAAAGCTCTTCATCACTCATTTTACCCTCAGCATGAACGCCGACAGCCTCAAATGCAGTTGATAAATCTATTGGTGTACCATCTTTTTTATGCCCTGCAGCCATAGGACCACCCGAAACAAAAACAGTTAGAACATTAATACGAAGAGCACCCATAATCATACCTGGAACAATTTTATCACAGTTAGGGATACAAATCATCGCATCAAGTGCATGAGCATTCATAACAGTTTCCATAGAATCTGCAATTATTTCACGAGATGGAAGAGAATAAAGCATACCTTCATGACCCATAGCAATTCCATCATCAACACCAATAGTATTAAAAACAAATGGAACACCACCAGCCTCACGAATCGCCTCTTTAACTATCTCTCCATACTCATGTAAAAAGAAATGCCCAGGGATAATATCGATGTAGCTGTTTGCTATTCCAATAAATGGCTTATCAAAATCCTCATCTTTTAAACCCGTTGCACGAAGTAGTGAACGATGTGGAGCCTTATCAAAACCTTTTTTTATAATATCACTTCTCATAAATTTTCCTATATAGTAGTTTGCTTTTTAAAATATAAATGCGATTATACCACTTTTTTTATAATTTACATCAAAAACTCTTTACAAACAAAAAACAATCGGCTATAATTCCGGCTCACTTACTAAGTTAGTAAGACTTTTGCGGGAATAGCTCAGTGGTAGAGCATAACCTTGCCAAGGTTGGGGTCGCGAGTTCGAATCTCGTTTCCCGCTCCATTCAATTATTATAACTGTGATTTTCATTCACTATGCCCGGGTGGCGAAATTGGTAGACGCAGGGGACTTAAAATCCCCCGGTAGCAATACTGTGCCGGTTCAAGTCCGGCCCCGGGCACCATTAGAATGAAAAGATAACTGGTGCCATCGCCAAGTGGTAAGGCCGCAGCCTGCAAAGCTGCTATCCCCAGTTCAAATCTGGGTGGCACTTCCAGTTTTTATAATTTTTAACTTAGTAATATAATACGTGGATCTTTGGCAGAGTTGGTCGAATGCACCGGTCTTGAAAACCGGCGAGGGTTATACCTCCCAGAGTTCGAATCTCTGAGGGTCCACCACTTTTTAAACAATCACATGCGGATGTGGTGAAATTGGTATACACGCCAGACTTAGGATCTGGTGCCGCAAGGCGTGGAGGTTCAAGTCCTCTCATCCGCACCATTCAATACAAATAATCTCTTAAAACACCATCAATAACGACTCAAACTCACTGTTTTAAGTTTCGGAAAAATCAACTTTAGTCACCTATTAGTCACCATAAGCAAAATAATCAATAAAAATTTTATTAAATTACTATTACTTTTTAAGTTTGAGAATAAAACCCCAATTCAAATAGTAAGTGCAACACTTAGTTAAACTGCTACATAAGATTTCGTAATTGTATCGAAAAACACTTCTGCTGGTGTTTGATAGCCAAGTATCTTTCTAGGTCTACGATTTAGTTT
>JAIOSY010000198.1 GCA_021107375.1 Sulfurimonas sp. | reverse complement strand
TTCTCTTTTCTTTTTGTATCTTTTTCAACAAAGATTTTCTTACGAGTTTTTGGGTCTAATTCAGTGTAGTACATAACGGCAGAATAGGTACTTGGTGTTGGTGTAAATACTTGAGCTTGTTCTGGATTCATTTGCAACTCATCTGTTGTAAATCTTTTTAACTCATGCATATCTTTCTCTTCACAACCTGGATGTGCCGCGATAAGATAGTAGGTTAAAAACTGTTTTTTACCTGATTCTTTATTTAACTTATCGTACATTTTTTTAAAATCAACCAAAGTTTGTTTCCCAGGTTTTCCCATAAGTTCTAAAACATGTTGTTGAGTATGTTCAGGGGCTACTTTCATCTGTCCTGAGATATGGTTATCTACCATCTCTTTTAAATAGCTATAACCATGTTGTTTATCTGCTGTAATCAAATCATACCTAATCCCAGAAGCTACAAAAGCCTTTCTAACACCATCAACCTCTCTAATCTGTTTAAGAAGATTAATATTTCTACTATGATCAACATGCATAACCTTACACAATCTCTCAGCATCTACACATTTCATATAGTCACAAGTACCTTTTTTAAGTTTTTTATCGCACTCATAACCATACATATTTGCAGTGGGACCACCAACATCTGAAATAATCCCTTTATAATCTTTGTAAGAGTTAAAATCTTTTGCTTCTTTTAGTATGTTGTCTTCTGAGCGAGTTCGTATTGTTCTTCCTTGATGAACACCTATCGCACAAAAATTACACTCACCCCAACAACCATGATGTGTCATAATAGAAAATTTAATAGTCTCTAAACACTTAACTTTTCCATCTTTGGCGTAATAGGGATGTAACTCTCTTGTAAAAGGAAGATTTGAATTTGCATCCATTTCATCCTCATTTAAATAATCACAAGGGGGATTTTGGATTAAAAATCTACTATCAACTGGTTGACATAAACCTTTAGCAGTTATAGGGTCATTGTTATCATAAAAATCATCAAACAAATCAATATACCTCTCTGGAGTATCTATACACTCTTGATGTGAAGGAAGTTGAATATACTCATAAACAGGCTCTTTTGAAATATAAGAAACTCCACGAATATCTCTCCACTCATCTCCACATGCCAAAGCACGAGTAAGTTGTTCTAAAGCTATCTCACCCATTCCATAGATAAGTATGTCACCTTTTGCATCAAATATAATTGGCTTTTTCATCTTGTTTGCCCAATAATCATAATGACTTACTCGTCTTAAGCTAGCTTCAATTCCACCTAAAACTAAAGGAACAGTACCTTTAAAATATCGTCTAATAAGATTACAATAAACACTTAAAGCTCTATCTGGTCGTTTAGTATTTTTCCCACCCGGTGTATAATCATCTGAGTTTCTAAACTTTTTTGTCGCTGTATAGTTACTAACCATACTATCAACACTTCCACCACTAATACCCCAGTAAAGTTTTGGCTCACCAAGACGCATAATATCATCAGGCGATTTTATATCTGGTTGTCCTATCATTCCAACTTTATATCCAAGTCTCTCAAGCATCCGTCCTACCATAGAAACACCAATAAAAGGGCTATCAATATAAGCATCACCACTAACAAGAATTACATCACAATAATCCCAACCTCTAGCATCCATCTCTGCTCTAGTAGTTGGAAGAAAATCTTTTTCACTAAATGTTATCGTATCTCTTTTAGGTTGTTTATTTTTGTTTCGTCTGCTCATATTTTTACCTCTTGGCATGTGGATATAGTTGTTTCATACTTTTTATGTGTATAATAATACTAAATCAATTTAAAATAAGAGATTAGTTATGATATACCCTTATAAAAACTTAGAAAATTTTACACTTCCTTCCCTTCTTGATAGATCAGTAAATATGTATGCAGACAAAGCTGTCCTTGGTAAGGCAGGTGAAGAAGCGATGAGCTATTCTGAATTTAATGAAAAAATTCAACAAATGATTACTCTTTTAACAGAAAATGGAATATCAAAAGGTGATAAAGTAGTTTTACTTAGTCAAAATATGCCCAACTGGGCTGTTGCTTACTTTGCAGTCACATATTTTGGTGGTGTTATTGTTCCAGTTCTTCCAGATTTTCACCCCTCTGATGTTCATCATATTTTAAGACATTCAGAAGCTAAGGCTGTTTTTGTATCAGATAGACATCTCTCAACCATTGAAGAGTGTGAAGAATCTGATATAAAATTTGTTATAAAACTTGATAATTTAGAGTTAGTTAATGAATTAACACATCAAAGTTATATCTCAAAATTAACTCAAAAAATCTCAAAATCATCAAAAGAGATTTCAACACCAAATGAAGATGATTTAGCTGCTCTACTTTATACATCAGGGACAACTGGTCACTCAAAAGGGGTGATGCTTTCTCATAAAAATTTAGTTACAAATGCTATGAGTGCTTTTGTTCAAGTAGATATAAAACCAGATGATGTGTTTTTATCAATCTTACCATTGGCTCACACTCTTGAATGTACCGTTGGACTAATCATCCCTATTCTACACGGTTCTAGCATTTATTATATAGATAAAGTACCAACTCCTAGTGTCTTACTAAAAGCTTTTAATGTAGTAAAACCAACAATGATGGCAAGTGTTCCTCTAATTATTGAAAAAATTTATAAAAATAAAGTTTTACCAAAATTTATAGGTTCATTTTTAATGAGAAATCTATATCAAATTCCTTTTGTTAGAAAAAAACTAAATAAAATTGCAGGTAAAAAACTAATAGAAACTTTCGGTGGAAGATTAAGATTTTTTGGTGTTGGTGGAGCGGGGATATCTCCATTTGTTGAAAAATTTCTAATAGAAGCAGAGTTTCCATTTGTTGTTGGCTATGGCTTAACAGAAACAGCTCCTCTTTTAAGTGGTTCCGTTCTTGGAAGTACCATTAAACTCAAATCAGCTGGTTTACCAATGGCAGGTGTTGAGTTAAAAATCAAAGATGCTGACCCTATAACTAATGAAGGTGAGATTATTGCTAAATCACCTAGTGTAATGATGGGCTACTACAAAAATGAAAAACAAACTGCGGAAGTTATGGAAGATGGATGGTTTTTAACTGGAGACTTAGGTTATATAGATGATGACGGTTTCCTTTTTATCAGTGGAAGAAGTAAAAATGTTATCATAGGCTCAGGTGGAGAAAATATATATCCAGAACAGATAGAAGCAACGATAAATCAAAATGAAGCAGTTTTAGACTCTCTAATGATGATGCAAGATAACAAACTAATCGCAAGAGTTCATTTAGATTATGAACTAATAGATAAAAAATTCCATGCAGAAAAAAATCCTGATATGCAAGTAAGAGAAGATATAGCTAACTTTTTAGAAGAGATGCGTCAAGATGTAAATTCACAAATATCATCTTTTAGCAGAATGGTTAAATTTGTTGAGCAGATAGAGCCTTTTGTGAAGACTCCTACTAAAAAGATTAAGAGATATTTATATACTGAGTAAATTTCCACATGCCATGGCATGTGGAAACATTTTATTTAAACTGAGGTTGAATAAAAGGGATAATTTGTTTTTTACGACTTAAAACTCCATCAAGCCAAACTTGAGAGTTTTCAAGTTTTACATTAAATGCAGCTTCAATTTTT
>JAIOSY010000062.1 GCA_021107375.1 Sulfurimonas sp. | reverse complement strand
TTCACCCATCAAAAATACTCGTTCATCTTCTTGCATAGCTTTACGAATAGCTTCTCGAACAGCTTCACGATATGTAATTATATTATCCATGATTCACCTCCGAGTAAACAAATTTTTCTAAATCTTTTATAGGTTCAAGTGTTCCATTCTCAGCAAACACAACTGCCTCATCAATAATACTACTTATCTCACTCTCAATCTCTTGTACATCTATCTCAGACCAAAGTCCCATCTCTTTGAGTTTTTCTTCAAACACAACTAAAGGACCTTTTTCTTTCCACTCTTTAACCTCTGCTTTTTCACGATAAAGTTCAGCATCAAACATAGAGTGAGCACGAAAACGGTAAGTAAGACACTCTAAAAATATAGGTTCACCATTTTCACGAATATCCTCAACAGCTCTTTTACTAGCTTTCGCTACATCTATAACGCTCATCCCATCTACCTGTTTTGAGTGAATCTTATATGAAGCGGCTTTTTTATATATATGAGTTTCTGATTCGGTTAGCTTTAAAGCTGTTCCCATAGCATAACGATTATTTTCACAAATAAAAAGAATAGGGAGTTTCCATAAAGCAGCTAAGTTCAAAGACTCATGAAACTCCCCCTCAGCCACAGCACCATCACCAAAGATACAAACAGTTACACGGTCTCTTTTTTGCATCTTATCTGCAAGTGCCATCCCGACTGCTAAAGGTAAAGCACCAGCAACTATGGCACTACCACCATAAAAGCGTGTCTTAGCATCAAAAAGGTGCATAGAACCACCTCGTCCTCGTGAACACCCTTCCATCTTACCAAACATCTCAGCCATAATACTTTTTGCACTTATTCCACGAGCAAGTGCTTGACCATGTTCACGATAAGTAGCCAAAACTGCATCATCTTCACTTAATGCATTCATAACTCCAACAGCTATAGCCTCTTCTCCTATATAAAGATGTAAAAAACCACCAATCTTTTGTTTAGAATAAAGTTCAATACACTTTTCCTCAAATCGCCTAATCAAAAGCATCTGATAGTAAAACTCTTTAGCTTTAGTTAAATCAAGTTCCATAAAAAACTCCTCTAATCTTCGAGTGTTGAAGTATCACCCTCAGGCAACCCCATCTCTCTTGCTTTTAATAATCGTCGCATAATCTTTCCACTTCTTGTTTTTGGTAAATTCTCTTGAAACGCTAGCTCTTTTGGTGCTACAGCAACACCTAGTTTTTTACGCCCAAAACCGATAAGTTCTCGCTTTAACTCATCATTTGCTTCATATCCAGATTTAAGTGAGACAAAGGCTTTTACCAACTGACCTATCATCTCATCAGGTTTACCTATTACTCCAGCTTCTGCAACTGCTGGATGCTCCATAAGAGTACTTTCAACCTCAAAAGGACCAACCATATGACCAGATGTTTTGATAATATCATCAGCTCGTCCAACAAACCAAAAATACCCATCTTCATCTTTATAAGCTAAATCACCAGAGATATACCAATCTCCCACAAAACATTTATCATATTTTTCTTGTGCATGAAGATAAGCTCTAAACAGAGATGGAAAACCAACTTTTATAGCCAAATCTCCCTCTTTATTTGACTCGCTTATCTCAGTAACTGTTCCATCTTCATTTTGACGAATAATTCCAGCTTCTATACCAGGAAGTGGTCTACCCATCGAACCTGGACGAATAGTTTGAGAGATAAGATTTGATATCATAATCCCACCTGTTTCAGTCTGCCACCAGTTATCATGGATAGGCAATTTTAGTTTTTCCTCTCCCCAGATAACAGCTTCAGGATTTAACGGTTCCCCAACACTTTGAATGAGGCGAAGAGAAGAGAGGTCATACTCTTTTGTAGGCTCATTATCTATCCTCATAAGACGACGAACTGCTGTAGGAGCTGTGTACCAAACACTTACTTTTTCATCTTGAAGTATTTTATACCAACGAACTGCATCAAACTCACCCTCATCTACAATGTTCGTAACTCCATGAATCCATGGAGTAATAATTCCATATGAAGTTCCAGTAACCCATCCAGGGTCAGCCGTACACCAATATATATCATTTGGATGTAAATCTAAGACATATTTACCTGTCATATAGTGAGTATATACTGCTTTATGTACATGAACAACACCTTTTGGCATTCCAGTTGTACCACTTGTAAAATGTAATATAGACATATCTTCAGCTTCTGTATGTAGAATCTCAAATATATCAGAAGCCTCATCCATTAAACGAGAAAATGAGAGCACTTTTTCATTCTCATGTTCATCCACATCTAAAAGTAATATATACCGAAGCTCTGAAAGTTCATCTAGTATAGGAGATATTTTCTTTTTAAATAATTTTTTAGTTGTAAGAAGAACTGTTGCATCGCCTCTCTGCATTCGTTGAAGTATCGGTTCTGGTCCAAACTGAGAAAAAAGAGGACAGATAACATTTTGATTTTTAAGTATCCCTATAACAGAGATGTAAAGTTCTGGCAAACGAGGTGAGAGAGTAAAAACTCTCTCACCTTTTGAAATACCTAATTTTTTTAAAACATTGGCAAACTTTGCTGTTTCTTTTTTCATTTTAGCAAATGTATAAGTTTTTCGTTCACCATCTTGACCTAACCATAACAAGGCAGTTTTATCTGCCAACTCGCTATTCGCATGACGGTCAATAGCTTCATGAGCAATATTCAAACCACCCGACGGTAATCCATCAAATCCACATGCCATATCATCCCAACTAAACCTCTGATATTCTTTATCATAATCTATTAAGTTTGGCTCAACAGCAAAATCATCTATATTTTTTTCAATCCACTTTTCATTCATCTCACACCCTTTTAAAAGTCCGTTACAGTTCTTAAGCTTTCAAGCATAATAACATATAATATAATAAGTTAAGATTAGTTCTGTTTTTTGTTTTTAGATGCTATAATTATTTCTAAAATAAAAGGAGTCACTCATCATTCCTAAAATATGGAGACTAATCGATACTAGACTTGGAACTGCTGAGTATAATATGGCAGTTGATGAAGCCCTTTTAAGTAATTTTAAAGATGAAGACTTGCCAATACTTCGACTTTACAGATGGGAACCCTCACTCAGTCTTGGACGATTTTCAAACCTTAATGATACTCTTGATTTAAATACTCTTGAAAAACAAAATACCTCTTTTGTTCGTCGTATGACTGGTGGTGGTATTTTAATTCATGGTGGAGATTTATCTTACTCTATTGTATTACCTAAAGAGAGTTTAAAAGGTATAAGTGTAAAGAAAAGTTATCACTATCTATGTAGTTTTTTAATAGAGTTGTATAAAAAATTAGGGTTAAATGCCAACTTCTCTCAAAACCTGAATATAGAGAGTTCAAAATCAAATATCTGCATGGAAGCAAATGAGCCTTATGACATCATCATAAACTCTAAAAAAATTGGTGGTAACGCTCAACGATACACTAAAGAAACACTATTTCAGCATGGAAGCATCCCTATTAACCTAGATACAAAACTTTTTCAAAATATTTTTTTAGAAGATATAGATTTAAAAAACTTAACTACTTTAAATAAAATTGCTAAAAATATAACATATAAAGAGCTTTCTAATATACTAGTTGAATCATTTGCTCAAAGTTTTAATATTAAACTTGTAAATGATACACTTAACAAACTAGAACAACAAAGTGTAGATAAACTTTTAATTTGTAAATATAGCACTAAAAGGTGGAATATAGATGCCAAATAAAATGAAACCTAAACCAGAATGGTTACGCAAAAAAATCACACCTAGCCTCATGAAAGAACTGGAATCTATGTTTAAGGATACTCATGTAAATACAGTTTGCCAAGAAGCGATGTGTCCAAATATTAGTGAGTGTTTCTCCCAAAAACAAGCAACTTTTATGATTCTTGGCACTATTTGTACCCGTGCTTGTAGTTTTTGTGGGGTCAATAAAGGTAATCCAAAATCCTTAGATGAAAATGAACCACAAAATGTAGCTCAAAGTGTAAAACAACTTGGACTTCGGCATGTGGTAATCACAAGTTCTACTCGTGATGATTTAAGTGATGGTGGAGCTGAACATTTTTATAAAACTGTAAAAGCTATTAAGAATATTAATAATTCAATTGTTGTAGAGTTACTTATACCTGACATGAAAGAAAATATTAAAGCACTTAAATCTATTGCAAATAGTGGAGCAGAGATTGTGGGACATAACTTAGAAACAGTTCCTCGTCTTTACGATATACGAAAAGGCTCAGAGTATAATCGTTCACTTAAAGTGTTAAAAATATTATCCTCTTTAAATCCTAAAATTGCTACAAAAAGTGGCATCATGCTTGGATTTGGAGAGAAAGATGAAGAGGTGAAAAATCTAATGTATGATTTACTTGATGTAAATTGTAGGTATCTAAGTATTGGTCAGTATTTAGCACCATCAAGCCATCATGCTAAAGTTATCGAATATGTAAAACCTTCCAGATTTGAAGATTTACGAAAACTTGGAATGAAGATGGGTTTTAAATATATAAAAAGTTCACCATATACCCGCAGCAGTTATATGGCACATGAATATCTGGAGGCAACATGAAAAGGTATGAAGTTGTAGTTATCGGAGCAGGACCAGGTGGTTATCAAGCAGCTTTAGAGTTAGGTAAGGCTGGTGTTAAAACTTTACTTATTGATAAAGCTAAAGAAAATATTGGTGGGACATGTTTAAATGTAGGGTGTATCCCAACTAAAAGTTACCTAGAGAGTGCTTCTTTCATCTCAAAAATTCCACACTTTCAGCAAATGGGTGTTAGTTTAGATTTTAAAGGTTTAAATCTAAAACAATTAAAAGATAAAACTATAGCTCTTAAAAATGAGATTCGTACAGGTGTACTTTGGATGCTCGAACAATCAAAAGTGGAGATTATTTATGGAAATGCTAGCTTTATAGACACAAAAACTATTAAGCTTAATGGTGAAAATATCTCTTTTAAGAGATGTATTATCGCAACTGGTTCAAAAGTTCGTGAGTTACCTCAACTGCCAATAGATTCTAAATACATAATATCTAGCAATGATATTTTTAATCTTCTTACTCTTCCTAAATCTATAGCTATCATCGGTGTCGGTGCTATTGCATGTGAAGTAGCAACATTTTTCAATGCTTTTAATGTAGATGTAACTCTAATCGGTAGAAGTAATAGACTACTTCCTAATGAAGATGAAGATGTATCAAAAGCTCTTAGTAGAGTATTTAAAAGATTAAATATAGATATAAAAACTTCTACAACTATAGAAAAAGCTGAACTAAATGAAAATGGTGTAAAACTATTTTTCAACGAAACTCAAGAGAATATCCAGTCTGAGTTAGTGCTTAGTGTA
>JAIOSY010000128.1 GCA_021107375.1 Sulfurimonas sp. | reverse complement strand
TTTTGATTCTTTATCAAGCTTTAGTTTTGTTTTTTTATGAAAAGTTATAGCAGATCTATGAGCTTCATCTCTTAGATTTTGTGTCCACTGAAGTCTTTTATCGCTTGGTTTGAGTTTAAAACTTTCATTAATTGTATGAATAATATCATTTGCTTTACCTTTGGCACGATGAGATTTAGCATCAATTTTTTCTTTTGATATAGCGATAACATCTATAAAAACAGCAGATGAATCTAAAATATCTTTTGCTAATTTTAAAAGTGTAGTCCCACCATCAATTATCCATAAATCTGGTGGAGAAACTTTGGAAAAACTCTCAACTCTTCTTGTTAGCGTTTCTCTCATCTGAGCATACTCGTCTTTTGCTTCAAGATGGTAAGTTCTATAGCTTTTTTTATCAAACTTAGAGTTATCATAAACTACCATTGCTCCAACTGTTGCAACTCCAGCCATGTGGGAGTTATCAAAGATTTCAACTCTAGTTGGAATTCTCTCTAGCGATAGCAACTCTTTTAGCTCACTTAAAAGCTTTTTAGAGTCAGTTGAAATATCTTTCTTTAAAAGCTCTTTTGCATTTAAAAGTGCTAACTCTATAAGGTGTTTTTTATCACCTCGTTTAGGATAAATAAGTTGAGCTTTTTTCTCAAAAACTACACTTAAATGCTTCTGGATAATTTCCATCTCTTTGAAGTCACATGCCAAAAGTATTGGAGCGATGATTGGAGGTTTTTGTTCACCATAAAAATCAAGTAAAACTCTTTGATAAATTTCGTCCTCATCATAACCCTCATTTAGTTGTATAAAATCATGTGAAGATGAGATGATTTTCCCATCTCTCATAAATATTCTTACAACAACAGCACGACTTTGACTATTAGATACGGCAAAAATATCATAATTCTCTCCATTAGCAAAATCAATCTCACTTTTAATCTCTGAACGAGAGATTTTTTCTATCCTATCTCTTAACTCTCCAGCCTCTTCAAACCTCATAGCTTCAGCATAAAACAACATTTTTTCTTCAAGTTTAGATATAAGTAATTTTTTATTTTGAATAAATTTTAAAGCTAAATCAAGCTCTTTTTTATATTTGGCATGTGGAACATCTAGTTCACAAGGAGCTAAACATTTTCCTATTTGATGATAAAGACATATTTTTTTTGATTTTAGAGAGCCTTTTTTTTGTACAAGTTTACAAAGTTCATAAATAGAATCTAAAATATCTCTTGCTCCAATAGAGTAGGGACCAAAGTAGTTAATATTTGAACTTTTAATAACTTTTCTGGTTATCTCATATCTAGGATATTCTTGAGAATTATCTACATAAATGTATGGATATGTTTTATCATCACGAAGTAAAATATTATACTTTGGGTTTAACTGCTTTATGAGTGAATTTTCTAAAATAAGAGCATCATGTTCTGAATTTACCACTATATAGTGCATAGAAGTAGTTTGTTTTATCATTTTAGTAATTCTGCTTGAAAGATTTGTTTTTGCTTGTAAATCTTGAGATAAGTTAAAATAGCTTTTAACCCTATTTGATAAATTTTTAGCTTTTCCTATATAAAGAAGTTTTTCATCTTTATCAAAGTATTGGTAAATACCTGCGGCATGTGGAAGTTGTTGGATTTTTGTTTTAAGATTCATTTTTAGCTTTTATAATATTTTGAATGCTTTTTACAAGTGTGTTAAGTTTTTCATCGTGTATATTTACTTCTACCTTTCCAGAAGCTCTTTCTATATAAGATTGTTTTACCACTTTTTTTTCTATTTTCTTTTTTTGAGGGCTATGAGTTACAAAAGCCTTAATATCTTCTACTAAAGTTTCACTACATTCACTTGGCATGTGAAAATTTAACGCACTTTTAATATTTTGTACATTATTATTAAACTCTTGTTTACCAGCATTATGATTTAATACAAAAAATAGTGTATTATTTTGAATATATGCAAATTTTACAAATCTTGTAAATGTAGGCATAAACATAGATTGTATTCTTTGGATACATTTAAATTTAGAAAGTTTAGAAAATTGAGGTTTATTTTGAAGAGAAGTAATTATTTGAGTAGCATTTTTCATATGCTAATTATAACAGTGTTTTTATTAAGTTTAAGTGGATGTGGATATAAAGCCCCTCCTTATTATTTAGAAGATGCACCAGCTAGTGATGAAAATGTTGAGTTTACAGTAAAAAAAGTAGATGTTGAGAGTAGCAAAGAGAACTAATGCATTATGATGTGATTATAATTGGAGCTGGAGTTGCAGGGCTTTATGCTGCAATCCACATGCCAAAAGATAAAAAAGTTCTTGTTATAAATAAAAGAGAAACTTTTAAATGCAATAGTTTTTATGCTCAAGGTGGAGTCGCTTTAGCAGTAGATGAAAAAGATGTTCCTTTGCATATAGAAGATACTTTAAATGCAGGTGATGGGCTTTGTTGTGACGCAGCAGTTAATGAGATGAGTAAAAATTCACGAGATGTTATTGATGATATTATTGAACGTGGATTTGAATTTGACAAAGACAAGGCGGGAAATCTCCTTTATACAAAAGAAGCTGCTCACTCTTGTGAGAGGATTTTACATGCTGGTGGTGATGCTACTGGTAGATATATGCATCATTTTTTGCTAAAAAACAATCCACATGCCCAACTTTCAAATACAAGAGTAGTTGATTTACTTATAAAAAATGGTGAGTGTTATGGTGTTACCGTGCTTGACCATAGAGAGAGTAGAAATATCTATGCAAAAGATGTGATAATTGCTAGTGGTGGAGTTGGCTCACTTTATGAGTATCATACGAATGCACCGTGTATTAGTGCTGATATGCAAGGTCTTTGTGTGATGAAGGGTATAGAGTTAGAGAGAATGGAGATGATGCAGTTTCATCCAACTGTTTATGTAGATTCTAAAAATGCTCAAAAAATGTTACTCACTGAAGCACTAAGAGGTGAGGGTGCTACCATTGAAGATGAAAATGGAAAAAGATTTTTGTTTGATTATGATAAGAGAGGGGAACTTGCTTCAAGAGATATTGTAAGTAAATCTATTTATGATTATTCTAAAAAAACTGGGATGCAGATTTATCTTAGTATGGCAAATTTTGAGTATGAATATTTTATGAATAGATTTCCAAATATTTATAAAAATTTGCAAGACTTGGGTTATGATGTTCCATCGCAAAGAGTTCCTATTTCTCCAGCTTTTCATTATGCTATCGGTGGAATAAAAAGTGACCTAAATGGTAGAGTACCAAGTGTAAAAAATCTTTATGCTATTGGTGAAGTCGCTTCAACTAAAGTTCACGGAGCCAATCGTCTTGCTTCAAATTCACTTTTAGAGGGTTTAGTTTTTGCAAAAAATGCAGTTGATGATATTTTAAATAATCCACATATCAAAGAGTTTGTCCAGTTTGAAGTTAGTGATGAAGTTATGAGTTTAAAAGCTGATAAAGTTAAAAAAAATCTACTTCGTAAAATAATGTGGGAAAATGTCTCAATTGTTCGTACAAAAAGTGGATTAAATGAGGCTTTAAGTAAAATTAATGCTCTTTTACAAGAAAATGTAGGTAAACTATTGAAATTTCGTTTACTTACGGCAAGAGAGATTGTTATTTCAGCTTTGGCTAGAGATAAATCTGTTGGAGTTCACACAATTATACAGGAGAAAGAATGTTAAAGATTTTATCGTTACTTGGAGTAACAAGTGTAGCTGCATTTGCAACTACATCTGCTCATGAGGCAGGTCATGCAGTTGATTTAGCAACTACACCATTTGGTTGGTTGTTGTTAGTTATATTTGTGGTTGGGTATTATTTTATCGCTGCAGAGGAAAAATACCATATAAATAAAGCTAAACCAGCCTTATTTACAGGTACATTTTTATTTATGTTACTTGGTGGATATTATGCTGTAAATGGTTTAGATTTTGGTGCATTTGATACTGAAATTGCACACCTTATCTTAGAGATTGCAGAGATTTTCTTTTTCTTATTTGTTGCGATGACATTTATCGAAGCACTTATTGAGAGAAATGTTTTTGATGCACTTAAAGAGAAGTTATTAAAAGCTGGATATAACTATAAACAATTGTTTTGGGTAACTGGTTTTATCGCATTTTTCCTTTCTCCAGTTGCAGATAACTTAACAACGGCACTTATACTTTCAACTGTTTTAATTACAATTGAAAGAGATAATAAGGCATTTTTAGTTCCTGCGGCTATAAATATCGTAGTTGCAGCAAATGCTGGTGGTGCATGGTCTCCGTTTGGTGATATCACAACTTTAATGGCATGGTCAGCTGGTAAGGGTGTTTTTGTTGACTTTCTTTTCCTTTTTCCTGCTTCTATCCTTGGTTGGGGTATTACAGGTTTTCTTCTTTCTCGCTTTGTTCCAGAGGGAACTCCAGCGAAAGTTGAGAATGCAGAGCCAGTTCATATTCACCATGGTGGTAAGGTTATCATCTTTTTAGGTATATTTACAATCGCTTCAGCTGTTTTAGGTAAACAACTAATGCACTTACCTCCGATGTGGGGAATGTTATTTGGTCTTTCACTTTTACAACTTTATGCATATACTCTTAAAAAATATCATGATCATGATATTGAAATTTATAAATCTGTTTCAAAAATTGAAAATGACACACTACTATTTTTCTTCGGTATCTTAGCTGCTGTTGGTGCTTTACACTTTGCAGGTTTCTTAGGTCACGCAGTTAAACTTTATGATATGTTTGATCCAACTTATGTGAATGTTGGTGTTGGTTTCTTATCAGCTCTAATCGATAATGTTCCAGTTATGTCTGCTGTACTTAAAGCAAGTCCAGATTTACCTTTAGCTCAGTGGATGTTAGTTACTCTAACTGCTGGTGTTGGTGGTAGTTTAATCTCTTTTGGTTCTGCTGCTGGTGTTGGTGTAATGGGAAAACTAAAAGGTATTTATACTTTTAGTGCTCATATGAAATTTTCTTGGGCTATCCTTGTGGGTTATGTAGTATCTGTCCTTGTTTGGTATGTTCAGTATGAAATGTTAGGTCTTTATATTCAACGCTAACTTATTTTAAACTCGTTCCCACGCTCTGCGTGGGAATGTATGCTCTCCTTTTAAACCTTTAAATTCCAAATCAAAAATTAATCTAATTTAGTGTATCCTTTCAATATTAATTATCCTATTTTTTTAAAGGCATTTCAAATGACAAATGTTAGCATCATAGTTTTAGATTTCGGTTCTCAATACACTCAACTTATAGCTCGTCGTCTTCGTGAAGATAAAATTTATTGTGAGATTTTACCTTATCATACTTCTGTAGATGAGATTAAAGCAAAAAATCCTAAAGGTCTTATCCTTAGTGGTGGTCCATCTTCTGTTTATAATGAAGATGCTTATGAAGTAGATCAAGGTGTTTACTCTATGGATATACCAGTTCTTGGAATTTGTTATGGTATGCAAAGAATTGCTGTAGATTTTGGTGGGAGTGTTATCCGTTCATCTCATCATGAGTATGGAAAAGCTGAGTTAAAACTAGAAACACAATCTCCACTGTTAGCAGATTGTGATGATAATCGCATAGTTTGGATGTCACACTCAGATAAAGTTGATGTTCTTCCTGATGGTTTCTCTCCAATAGCAACTTCAGCTAATTCTCCATATGCTGCTATTGCAAATGAGGAAAAAAGAGTTTATGCAATGCAATTTCACCCAGAAGTTCAACACTCAGAAGAGGGTTATCTAATGCTTAGAAACTTCGCAAAAAATATTTGTGGAGTAACTGAGAAATGGAAAATGGAGCATTTTCTTAAAGAGCAAATTAAAATCATCCGTGAAAAAGTGGGAACTGGTAAAGTTCTTTGTGGTTTAAGTGGTGGGGTTGATAGCTCTGTTGTTGCTGCTATGCTTTATGAAGCGATTGGAGATCAGTTAATTCCAGTTTTTGTTGATAATGGACTTTTAAGAAAAGGTGAGAGAGAACAAGTTGAAGAGGTTTTTAAAATCAACTTGAAAACTCCACTTATCACTGTTGATGCTGTTGATAACTTTCTTGGTAAACTAGCAGGTATTTCAGACCCAGAAGAGAAAAGAAAAATTATCGGTCATACTTTTATTGAAGAGTTTGAAAAAGAGGCTAAAAAACATGATGGGATTAAGTTTCTTGCTCAAGGTACTCTTTACCCCGATGTTATCGAGTCTATCTCTGTAAATGGACCATCTGAGGTTATTAAATCTCATCACAATGTTGGGGGTTTACCAGATTGGATGGACTTTGAGTTAATCGAGCCACTTCGTGAACTGTTTAAAGATGAAGTTCGTAAAATTGGTTTAGAGTTAGGTCTGCCAGAGGGTATGATTAACCGTCATCCATTTCCTGGTCCAGGACTTGCGATTCGTATTATGGGTGATGTTAATGTACCTGATTTAACACTTCTAAGAGAAGCTGATGTTATTTTACTTGATGAGTTAAAAGCTAGTGGATACTACGCTAAAACTTGGCAAGCATTTGCAGTTTTACTAAATGTAAAATCTGTTGGTGTAATGGGTGATAACAGAACTTATGATAACACTGTTTGTGTAAGAGTTGTTGAAGCCGTTGATGGAATGACAGCAACATTTGCACATCTTCCACATGATTTACTAGAAAGAATAAGTAGAAGAATTATCAACGAAGTTGATGGAATTAATCGTGTTGTTTATGATATTTCATCTAAACCACCTGCAACAATTGAGTGGGAGTAAGCGAAAGCTTATCCCATGAAGAAACAAATCTATCTTTTCTCAATCTCATCCCATCCACATGCCAAGAGTATAAACTCACTAGATATTAAATTCTTAAAACCAGAAATAAACTTTTCAAACTATGATTATTTTATTATCACTTCTAAGCAAACGAGTGAGGTTTTAAAACAGTATGTAAATCCAGATTTAAAACCTGCTTTATGTGTTTCTGTCGCTAGTGCAAAAAGTTATGAAGATATGGGTGGAGAGGTCTTAGATATTGGTGGAGGTTATGGGGATAATTTAGTATCTAAAATAAAAGAGTACACTAAATCTAAAAAATGGTTATATTTAAGAGCAAAAGTTGTAGCAAGTGATTTTGTCTCTATCTGCCAAAAAGATGGTTATGATATTGATGAAATCATAGTTTATGAGAGTGGATGTTCAAAAGAGATTTGGCATGTGGAAGTAGAAGATGAGGCTATTTTGATTTTCACTTCACCATCTAGTGTTAATTGTTTTTTGCAAAATCATACAATAAGTCCACATGCCAAGGTAATTGTTATAGGAAAAACTACAGCAAAAGCACTTCCTAAAAATGTTAAATATATTCTTTCTTCAAAAACTAGTATAGATAGTTGTATAGATATAGCAAAAACTTTATAATTTCAAAGAAAAATCAAGTATCAATTTTGTATAATATAATTAATAGTCTGAGAAGTTCGTGTCAACGCAAATATGAGGGTTCTACATTTTCAAATCGTGAACTAGTAGAGTTTTTGTGTGTCGATGATTTCATTTGAGGTTTGATTAGTTTCAGCCGAGAAATTGTCGCCGATAGATTGCTCTCTCTTCACCTAAATTCGGCTTTTAGAACCAAGCCAATGGCGAGACGGCTTTTCGGGCTATTTAATCACAAAACTATTTATTGCATATACTTTTTTGGCATGTGGATTAAATAGTTTTAAAATTTTATGGAGATGTGGATGAAGATTTTAATTTTAGGTAGTGGTGGTAGAGAGTATTCTATCGCAAGAGCAATCAAAAATGAGCAAGAAGAACACGAACTTTTTTTTCAGCCGGGAAATGGTGCTACAAACAATCTAGGAACTAACCTAAATATTAAAGATTATGATGAGTTAGCACAGTTTGCAATTGATAATAAGATAGAACTTACTATAGTTGGACCAGAAGCACCTTTAGTTGATGGTGTTGTAGATATTTTTAAAGAAAAAGGTTTAACAATCTTTGGACCAAGCAAAGAGGCTGCTCAACTTGAGGGTTCAAAAGTTTACATGAAAAACTTTTTAGCAAAGTATAATATCCCAACTGCAAGATATATTGAAACTGCTTCTATTGAAGATGCTTTTAAATTTACTATGACTCTAACTGCTCCTATCGTTGTAAAAGCTGATGGACTTTGTGGTGGTAAAGGTGTGATTATTGCACAAAACCATGATGAAGCAAAAATTGCAATTAGCGAGATGTTAAGTGGAAAGAGTTTTGGTGATGCAGGGCTAAAAGTTATCGTTGAAGAGTTTTTAGATGGTTATGAACTTTCAATGTTTGCAGTTTGTGATGGTGATGACTATATCTTGCTACCAGCTGCACAAGATCATAAAAGACTTTTAAACAATGATGAGGGGCCAAACACTGGTGGGATGGGTGCTTATGCCCCAACTCCACTTGTAGATGAAGAGTTATATCAAAAAGTTAGAGATAGAGTAATCGCTCCAACCCTAGATGGTATGAAAAAAGAAAATGCTCCGTTTGAGGGTGTCTTATTTATCGGAATTATGGTTGTTAATGGTGAGCCAATTACATTAGAGTTTAATGTTCGTTTTGGAGATCCAGAGTGTGAGATTTTAATGCCACTAATGACATCATCTGTTTCAGATATGTTTTTAAAAGCCTCAACAAATAGACTGAGTGAAATCAAAGTAGAATTTTCAAAACAGTTCGCAGTTGGTGTAGTTATGGCTAGTGGAAACTATCCTTATTCAAGTTCAACTCCCGCTGAAATTATTTTAGATGATGTGAAACATGCTGAGATTGAAGAAAATACTCACATCTCTTTTGCTGGTGTAAGTATGCAAGATGGTGTTTTATATGCTGATGGTGGTAGAGTTTTAGTTTGTGTTGGTGTAGGTGATACTATTAAAGAAGCTAGAAATAGAGCGTATTTAAGATGTGGACAAGTGCATTTTGTTGGTAAAAAAATCAGAACAGATATAGCTTATCAAGCTCTATAGGAAAATAGTTTGAATGAAGAGATTCAAAATATACTTCATCGTGAAGGTATAACTTTAGCAGATACAAAAAAAAGAGCAATAGCATTTTTTATAGATGAGATGTTGTTGTCTTTTTTATTTATTATTGCTTTTTGGGATTCTTTTGCCTCAGCGACTAACACAGAAGAGATTATAAATCTTACTAATACTTTTGTTTTAGAATATATGGCATTAAAAATTGTTTATCAAACTTTCTTTGTACTTCAGTACGGGGCTAGTATAGGAAAAATTATTATGAAAATTAGAGTAATAGAGATAAGAACTTTGCAAAATCCAAACATAATTGCTTCATTTAATCGTGCAGTTTTTAGAGTAATAAGTGAGATGCTTTTTTATCTTGGTTTTTTATGGGGTATGTTAGATCCATCGCGTCAAACTTGGCATGATAAAACAGCAAAAACATTGGTTACAAATGTATAAGTTATTATTTTTAATCCTAACTATAACGGGTGTTCTTTATTCAAATGAGATTGAAACCCAAAATGATAAAGTAGAAATATTTGCAACAAAAATGAACTCTAGTAAAGAGATAGTACATGCTTCAGGTGGTGTGGCTGTTGTTTATAAAGATTATTATTTAACTGCATCACGAGCTATTTATGATAAAACAAGTGGTGATTTAGAACTGTTTCATAATATTAGAGCAAATCAGGGCTCTTCATATAAAGTACTGGGTAATTATGCAAAACTAAATATCAAAAATAAAGAGAGAAGTTTTCAGCCATTTTATATGTTAGATGAGGATTCTAAAGTTTGGATAAGTGCTGATAGAGGAGATGCAAAAGATAAAGAGTTAAAAATTTCTTCTGGTGTAGTAAGTGGTTGCGAACCAGAAAATCCATTATGGCAAATGGAATTCAGTTCATCTGAATATAACACAGATGATAAGTGGCTAGACTTATATAATGCAAGACTTTATTTTTATGATATACCGATTCTTTATACACCATGGTTTGGTCATTCACTTGATAAAACGAGAAGAACAGGTTTGTTAAGACCTTCGTTTGGTTATTCAGGAGATGAAGGCTTCTATTATCAACAACCTATTTATATCGCCGAACAAAATTGGTGGGATTTGGAGTTTAACCCTCAGATTAGAACTAATCGTGGAAAGGGTATCTATTCTACTTTTAGATTTATTGACTCAAAAGTTTCAGAGGGCTCATTTACTACAGGTTATTTTAAAGAAAATGATGATTATTTCGTAGAAAATAAATTAAAAAATGAGACTCATTATGGTTATAATTTTAAGTATGAAAATAGTGACTTTATAAATCAATGGTTTGGTTTAAACTTAGATGGTCAATCTGGTATTTATGCTGATATTGGCTATATGAATGATGTTGATTATATAAATCTTGTAAGTAATGACACTATAAATAAATCTACTGCAACTCAAATGATCTCTAGAATAAATATGTTTTATAATACAGATACTGATTATTTTGGTGCATATTTTAAATATTATCAAAATTTAAATGAAAATGATATTGAAGCACCTGAACTTAATAATGATAAAACATTACAAAATATACCTACACTTCATTATCACCATTATATAGAAACATTACTAGATCAACATTTGACTTATAATATAGATATACAAAGTCAAAATTTTTATAGAAAAGTTGGGTCAAAAGTTATTCAAACAAATTTAAATGTACCAGTGTCATTACATACTACATTATTTGATGAATATTTAGATATATCTTTTAAAACAAATTTATATGCACAACACTCAAAGTTTAGTGGTCAAAATGAGAATACATTAGCTGAATATGAAGATGGATACATAGGTAAATTTGATAATATTCTTAGTGTATCAACTCAATTAACGAAGGCATATACAGATTTTTCACATGTAATATCATTTGGTACTAGTTACCATTTTGATGGAGCTGAAACTACAAATGGATTTTATGAATATAATGAAGATTTTTGTGCGAACCCATTAAATGCTAATAATGATAGATGTGAATTTTACAATATAACAGAAACTCAAGAGGAACTTAAATTTGATTTTACTCAGTACATATATGATGCTGCCGGAAAACAGATACTTTATCATAGAATAGCTCAACAAATATTATTTAATGAAGATACAGTAATGGGTGATTTAGAAAATGAGGTTGATTATAGTGTAACAGATAGCATAAATGTATATAATAATATCTTTTATAATTATGATGAAAATAAGTTTTCAAAAATTTATACTAGATTATCTTATGATGGTTATGGTTTTAATATTGCTTTATCTCATTTATATAAGGATACATTTTTGGATTCTAGAGAAGCTACAGCTACATTAGCTGCATATACTCCTTATACAAATTATGTAACAGCTACTGTAAGATATACTTATGATAGTCACTACTCATATCATGCTGCATATGATTATGATATAGAGTTAGAAATTAAAAAAAGAGCAGAGTTAGGTTTCTTGTATAGTAAACGATGTTGGGATTTTGGGATTACTTATGCTGAAAATAATAGACCAGAACTTGGTGAAGATGGAATAACTAATAATTATGAAAAATATATTTATTTTACATTAGCACTCAAACCATTTATGCAATCAGGTGGTGAACCATTTTTCGCATTTAAACTTCCAGAAGATGATAATGATTAATTATGAATAAATATAAGCATATACTAAAAAATAGAAAAGATGCTGCTATTAAACTTTGTGACGTTATACCTATGCAAAGATTTAAAGATGAATCTTGGAAAGTAATTTCTGTTTCAAGTGGTGGTCTTGAATTAAGTTCATATATTAGGGGTAAGTATTTAAATAAAATTGATTTTTTATTCTCAGAAGCAATTATGACTCCAAATAATGATGAATGTGAGGTTGCTCGTGTTAGTGAGAGTGAAGAGATAGTTATAAATGAAGATTTGGTGTCTGCTTTTGATATTAAGTATGATTATATCTATGGTGAAGCTAGTCGAAAACATGAAGAAAAAATTTTAAGTTATATATACCAATATAGAAAAGGACGACATTTTTCATCAATGAAAAATGAGGTTGTTTTAGTTGTTGATGAAGGTAGTGAAACGGGATTGAAGTTTATGACAGCTTTAAAAACTATTTTGGCTCAAAAACCAAAAGCTGTTTATATAGCTGTCCCTGTAATTCCAAGTGATGTTTTAGAATTATTAGAACCATTCGCAGATGATGTGTTTTTTTTACATGACATAGATGATTATGTTGAAACATCATTATATTATGAAGAGTTACCAAAAGTAGAAGAAGAGACAATAGAAAAATTATTAGAGGAAATAAAATGAAATATGATGTAAGTTTAGAGTTAGAAAATAGAGAAGAGAGTTATTCGTTTGGTGATGTAGCAAAGCAGGCTAATGGTAGTGCATGGATAAAATCAGGGAAATCTGTAATCTTAGCAACTGTTGTAATTGATGAAACAGAGATTGTAAAGGATGATTTTTTACCTTTAACAGTTCAGTATATTGAAAAAACATATGCAGCTGGTAAAATCCCAGGAGGTTTCTTTAAAAGAGAAACTAAACCAAGTGATTTTGAAACTTTAACTTCTCGTATAGTTGACCGTTCACTTCGTCCACTTTTTCCAAAAGGTTTTGGGCATCCAACTCAAATAACAATTATGGTTTTTTCTGCTGATGCAGAGTCTGATTTACAAGTACTAGCTTTAAATGCTGCTTCTGCTGCACTTTATACTTCAGATATAGATATTAATACTTCAGTTTCTGCCGTTCGTACTGCAAAAGTTGATGGTGAGATAGTTATAAATCCAACTCTTTCACAACTTAAAGATTCTACACTAGATTTATATTTATCAGGAACTAAAAATGATTTACTAATGATAGAGATGCGTTCTTTTGGTGGTGAAAAAGTTGAAGTAAATGAGATGATAGTTGACCCTCTTTTAGACCCAACTATGGGAACAGCTGTAATGAGTTCTCATGTATCAAATGCTATGGGTGAAGATGAGCTTATAGAGGTATTTGAGAAAACTCAAGCTGTTCTTTTTGATACAAACAGCAAATATGAAGAAGCTTTTGAGAATTGTAAAAAACCTACTACTGAGATAGACTTAAAAGCACATACCACAAATGAAGAGATGGTTGTTTATGTAAGAGATAACCACATGCCAGACATTGCATCTGCAATGAATCAGATGGCAAAATCTGAGCGTTCAACTGCATTAAGAAAACTTAGAAAAAGAATTATTATAGAGAAAACTGATTGGGAAGAAGTTGAACTTAAAGATGCGATAGAAAAAGTAAAAAAAGAGCAGGTTCGTTCTCAAATTTTAAATGAAAAAGTCCGTGCAGATGGAAGAGCTTTAACAGAGGTTAGACCTATATCAATAAGTACAAATGTACTTCCGAATGCTCACTCGTCATGTCTATTTACTCGTGGTCAAACACAAGCTTTAGTGGTTCTTACGATGGGTGGACCAAAAGATGCACAGATGTTTGAATCTTTAACAGACAGTGGAACTCAAAATGAAAACTTTATGGTTCACTACAACTTTCCAGGTTTTTCAGTTGGTGAAGCATCTCCGGTTATGGGAACAAAAAGAAGAGAGTTAGGACATGGAAATCTTGCAAAAAGAGCTTTAGCACCTGTTGTTGATTTAGATGGGCAAACGGTTCGTTTAGTTTCTGAGATTTTAGAGTCAAACGGTTCATCTTCTATGGCTACTGTTTGTGGTGGTTATATGGCACTTCGTGCTGCTGATATTGATACTAGTGATACTGTGGCTGGAATTGCTATGGGTATGGTGAGTGATGGTGACAACTATGCAATTCTTTCAGATATTATGGGTCTTGAAGATCATGATGGGGATATGGATTTTAAAGTAACTGGTTCAAAAGATGGTATCACTGCAATGCAGATGGATATAAAACTTGGTGGAATTTCATTAGATGTTTTAAAAGAGGCACTTTACCAAGCTAAAGAGGGTAGAAGTCATATTATAGATATTATGCTTGAGGCTGAGTCTAAAATAGAGTTTAATGATGGTGTTTTACCAAGTACAGACTTTTTTCATATAGATCCTAGTTTTATAGGTGAAGTTATAGGTCAGGCTGGTAAAACTATCCGTGAAATGATAGAAAAATTTGAAGTAGCTATAGATATTGACAAAAAAGAAGGAAAAGTTAAAATAACTGGTAAAAGTAAAGATGGTGTAGCTGGAGCAAGAGGTCATATAGAAGGGATTGTAAATACTCCAAAAGTAGCTAAAATTAAATATGAAGTTGGTGATAAACACGAGGGAACAGTTAAGAAAATAGTTGATTTTGGAGCATTTATTGAGCTTCCAGATGGTACAGAAGGATTACTTCATATCTCTAAAATTTCAGATAAAAGAGTAGAAAAAGTTTCTGATGTTTTAAGTGAGGGTGAAAAAATTACAGTTGAAATTTTAGAATTCAAAGGTAACAAAATCTCTTTAGGTCGTGTATAAATATCTTTTTGGCACATGTGGAGATTTTTAATTCCCACATGCCAACCTTCCTTTAAACTCCCTTTTAGCACATTTTTAATATAATTCCGAATCAATTTTTAGTAGGGAAATCTGGGCATTTATGTTTAGGTTGCTTCATTTTACGATGAGGTTACGCTATCCGAACAACTTTGTAATAATTTTATTTTGGAGAAACTTATGAAAAAAGTTCTATTTTTAATGCTAGCTCTTGCAACTGCTGCAATGGCATCTGACGGAGAGGTTGCTAACCAAACTCTTAAAGCTTACTCAATGATCGCTGCTGGTCTTGGTCTTGGTCTTGCTGCTCTTGGTGGAGCTATCTGTATGGGTCATACTGCTGCTGCAACTATTGCTGGTACTGCACGTAACCCAGGTTTAGGTGCTAAACTAATGACTACAATGTTCATCGCTCTTGCAATGATCGAAGCACAAGTTATTTATGCACTAGTTATTGCATTAATCGCTCTTTATGCTAACCCATATTTAGGTTAATCTTTAAAGATTAATTAAATATATCTCAAAAGCCTGACTCGTTTTACGGGTTAGGCTTTTTTTATTTAACCACATTTATGCGCAGGTGGTGGAACGGTAGACACGCAACGTTGAGGTCGTTGTGCCTTCGGGTGTGGGGGTTCAAATCCCCCTCTGCGCACCACATTAATAAACTTACTAATATTTAATTCCTAAAACTTTTAAGCTGATTTGATTTATTAATATATATTTTGTTGAAAGATATTTAGAAAATAGAGTGCTAACTGCTAAAAAAAGCAGTTAGGGAAGTTGTTATATTGAAACAGTTGTTGACCAGATACCGTGTAGGTTACATCCAGCTTTTGCTGTTAGTGTTTTTACATTATCTAGTTTTACTGCGAATGAAGCAATTCCACGAGAAATTTCTGGTTCTAAAGTGCTTTTTCCGATAAGTTTACCATCAGCAGTTAATGAGATAAAATCAATCCAGTGATCAGGTGTACTTGGATGAACTATTCCACCTTGACCTACTGTGATTTCTACTAAAGTATAACCTTTAGCATCTTTATCTTTGATAGTTACCTGTGGAGAGTGTTTAAGTTCACCTTTTTCCATTTTAGCTTGGTTTTTTGGTTTCATCTCAAGACGATTCATATGCTCTTCTTTCATCTTAGCTTCAGCACCTACTGCTGCTAATATCGCTGTTACTCCAACTACTTTTAATGCTTCTCTTCTATTCATGTTCTTTCCTTTGTTTTATTTTAAATTTAGTTCATACTCGGTTTAGGAGTTTTATCTGTAGAGGCAGGAAGTTGAGGAACAACTATATCTGTTTTTCTACCATCAAGTGCTTTTAAGAACTCTTCTATTGAAGATACCTCTTTATCTGTAATTTTTGTTCCAAGTTGGATACGACCCATCTCAACTATAGCTTCTTTTAAAGACCAAATTTGACCATTATGAAAGTATGGTGCAGTTTGAGTAATATTACGAAGTGTTGGTACTTTTACCATACCATTAGCATCACCCTTAAAATCACCTACATTTTGGTACTTATAAGTTGCAGTAACATTCATAGCATTCATACTTTGACCAAGTGCAATACCATTATGACAAGATGCACAACCTTTATCTATAAAAGTTTCAAGACCATTTTTTTGTGCTGATGTCATTGCTTTGTCATCACCATTTAAATAGTCATCATAAACTGATGGTGTTACTAATGTTCTTTCAAAAAGACCAATAGTATCTGTTACTTTTTCAAATGTAATTTTAACATCTTTGCCATATGCATTTTGAAATTCAGATACATACTCAGGCATTGAAGTAACAACTTTTTCTACATGTTCTGGTGTTGCTGACATCTCAGGAGCTGCTTGCATAGGACCTTGAGCTTGAGCCTCTAAGTCTTTATCTCTACCATCCCAAAATTGAGCATCAAAAAATACTGCATTGTAAACAGTAGGTGAGTTTAAGTGATGAGGATTTGCTGTCCATTTATGTCCTATAGCAGCGGATACACCATCATCTCCACCTTCACTAAGGTTATGACAAAAGTTACAACTAATAAGACCACTTTTTGATAGTCTTGGATCAAAATAAAGTTTTTTACCAAGCTCAACTTTCTCATCTGTGATATGATTTTTTGGATTATCAATTAGTTTCATAAGTTCAGTTTTTGAACTAGGAATTGGTTTTAGACCTGCTTCTTTTGTCTTTTCTATTAGATTTGAAGCACTCAGTGTTAGAGCAGCTAATGCTACAGAAGTGATTATTTTCATGATTTACCTTATATGTATTTAATCCGTATTTTATACTAATTATTCTTAAGGGAAAATAATTATCTTTTAATAAATAGTATACTTATATGTAATCAAATATAGTAAAATGACTTTTTTTATTGAAATAAATTATTAAAAATAATGGAGTGGGGGAAAGGGTAGATAAAGTGGTAAAATAAAGCCTTTAGGTTAAAGGCTTTATTTGGTATTTAAAAACTATCTAAGGTTTTCAAATGGTTGAGTTACAACTGCTTTACGAGTTACTGTATATGGAACTAATGCTGCTGCACGAGCTCTTTTAATAACGATAGAAATCATATCTTGATGTCTTTTACAGTTACCTGTTAAACGACGAGGCATGATTTTATATCTTTCTGAAAGTGAGAATCTTAATGCTCCAACTTCTTTATAATCCATGAAGTCAACTTTTGCTTCACAGTATTTACAATATCTTTTTTTATATTTTCTTTTTTCTGACATAGTATTTCCTTTTATGTTATCTATTTTCTAAAACGGAATTTCATCTTCATCGATGTCAATCACAGGAACAGAATCTGGGCTTGGCATTGCACGACTTTGAGCATTTGCTTGGTTGTTATACGCAGGCTGTTGCTGTTGTTGTGGTGCTTGATAGCTTTGCTGTTGCTGAGCAGGAGCTTGATAACTTTGTTGTTGCTGTTGTGCTGGTGCTTGATATGCAGGTTGTCCATTTTGTGAAGGAGTGTTGTATCCACCTCCACCTTGGTTGTCACCTTTAGAATCTAGCATTTGCATAGTTTCAGCAATTACTGAGTGTTTTGAGCGTTTCTGTCCATTTTGATCAACCCATTGTTCAAAATTAAGTCGTCCTTCTACCAAGATTTTACTCCCTTTACGAAGGTATTGGTTGGCGATTTCTCCACTTCTTCCAAAGAATGTAATATCTACAAAACAAACTTCTTCTTTTTTCTCACCGTTAGAAGTAAACTTACGACTAGTAGCGATAGCAGTTTTAGCTATTGCAGTACCAGACTGAGCATATCTAAGTTCGATGTCGCGAGTTAAGTTACCAACTAATATAATTTTATTAAACATGGGTTTTCCTTAATTGTTTAAGCTTTAAAGCTAATTACTCTGCTGCTGGAGTTGCTTCAGCTACTGGAGCCTCTTCAACTACTGGTGCCGCTGCTTCTTCAACTACTGGAGTTTCAGTTGCTGCTGGAGTTTCTGCTGCTTTTGCAGACATTGCTGCTTTTTTGTTAGCTTTTTCAACTAAATCATTCCATGCTTTTACTTCGCGGTTTGTATCATATTTGATAGTAACAAAACGAAGAAGCTCTTCATTTAATCTGAATCTTCTTTCGATTTCAGTGATTGAAGCTGGTGCAACTGAATAATAGATAACATGGAAATATCCACGCTCATTTTTTTCAATTGGGTATGCAAGTTTTCTCATTCCCATTGTGTCTGTAGTAGCGATTTCACCACCGTTTGAAGTGATTACTTCTTCGATAGCTTTAACGCTAGCTTGAATCTCTTCTGCTGTTAATGTTGGTTTAACGATAACTAAGTTTTCGTATTTTCTCATAGAGTATATTCTCCCTTTGGTATTTGCCTATTAGGCGTATGTTTCCCTTTCGGATGTTGTAAGTAACATCTGGTTACTTCAATAATATATCATCATAAAAATGATACAAAGAGAAAGGAACTCGCGATTATACAGAAAATTTTCTTAAAAAAAAGCAAATTTATAAAAGTATTTTAAATTAATATAAAAAAATGACAATTTGTCATAAAGTGAGATATTTTATATTTTATTTGATATAGTGTCAGTATAAATAAATAAATAAATAAATTAAGGTGAATAAGTTTGGCGAAAAGAAAAAAGAACACTTCAAAAGTTGCTTCTAATATATTAAAATATATAGCATTTACTCTTGCTATTATTGCTTTAGTATTGAGTAGTTTGGTGGGTGGATATTATTTAGGTTATGAAAATGCAAAAACTGAAATAACACAAAAAGAACAACTTAAAAAAGAGAAAAGATTAGCTCTTTTAAAAAAGATTGAACAAAAAAGTAAAAAATCAAATAATAGTGTAAATAGCAGACTTAAAGATGTTTTGAAAAAAGAATCAAAAAAAGAGATTATTAAAGCAAAAGAGAATCTAGGTGCATCTCATGAATATGCTAGTGCCACTTTATCTAAACCACCAGCAAGAATAAAAAGAGAAACAAATAAAATAAGTTCAAAAAGACCACGATTGGCAATTATTATAGATGATGTATCTGTTAAATCTCAAGTGAATGCTATAAAAAGTTTAGGTTTATCACTTACAATGTCTTTTTTACCACCAAGTAAGGCTCGTCCAAATTCAGCAAAATTAGCAGCTAAAGAGAGGTTTTATATGGTACATTTACCTATGGAAGCTTTAAATTGTCATGCCGAAGAACCAATGACTTTACATGTAAATGATTCTCAAAAAACTATCTTTAAAAGAGTTCAAGAACTTAAAAAACTTTTTCCAAAAGTAAAATATATTAATAATCAT
>JAIOSY010000194.1 GCA_021107375.1 Sulfurimonas sp. | reverse complement strand
CAGGTTTAGCTGCTTCAAGATAGTGTTTTATATTTGGAATTATGGAGTTTATTTTAGTTATTTCAGCTTTATCTTGAGCCATGATTGATAAAACTAAAGATACTTCATTATTTATATTAAAAAAGATACAAATATATTCTGTTTGATTATTTATACATCCTTTACATATTTTTGTAAAATTTGTAGAGATTACATCACTTTCAGTTCTATATGCTCTACACTCTGAGGCTTTTTTATCTACACTATCTATACATATACTTTGTGTGGAATCACTAAGATAAATTAGCTCCCGTGTTTGTTTAATATCATCAACTTCGTAAAAAGCAAGATGTTCTAAATGATATTTTAGTTGCAAAATGTCTATAATCCTTCCATAAACATCTGCTTTACTAGAATCTCTTTCTATTGTTTGTTTAAATTTATAAATATCAGATAGTTCATGAATAATAACTTTGGCTTCATGAAGTGGGTCTATATTTGAGATTGAATTTTGTGGAGTAAAAGTAGATAAATTTTGTTTTATATCTCCAAAAGTTTCTTGCATTTTGGAGAAAAGAGTATTCATCTGGTTAACTATCTCTTTCTCTTTAGCTCTAACTGTTGTTTCAAATTTATGTGTAAAATCACCACTATACGCCTTTGTAACACCCTCTTGTAAGTTGCTAAATAGTTGTGTATATGGTGTTACATATTTGTTTATTAGTAAAAGAACTATTAAAATAAATATTAAATTGATAGCAAGAATTTTTAGTATTGTTATTGTACCAGATGTTCTCATATTACTAATATCAAATTCCATACTAATAGCACCAAGAGTATCTCCTCTTGCAACATCATGACAACTTAAACAGTTTGTATCTCCACCAATTGTGGAAGCTTTATATGGAATGGTAACTCTTAGTGTTATACTTTTTGTATTTTCTATAACTTTTTGAATAGTTTTTCCACTCGTTATAACATCTGAATCTATTGCATCTCTAATCGTTTCGTTATTAAAACCTTCACCATATTGTTTAATGACATTTTGTGATCTAACAAGCCATAAAGATTTTATATCTTTATTGTTTGAGATTTGATCTAAAAAATATTGTCTTTTATCCATAATCCCATTAACCATATGAGAAGTTAATCCATTCTCTACAATACTTGCAGTCATTTTAGATTTTTCTACAGCATTTTTTATACTATACTCTCTAAAATTAAGAGCGATATTAACAATGGTTGCTAAGCCTAATGCCAAAAGCATAATTGTAACGATAAACATGATTTTTGATTTTGTTTGCATAAAAGTCACTTTAAATTATTTAATGTTTGATTTTATCGAATAATATATAAATTTAAAGTGAAAAAGTAAGTAGATATAGTGTTCTTATTCTACTGTAACACTTTTTGCTAGATTTCTTGGCATATCAACATCATTTCCAAGTCTAACAGAAATTTCTAAAGATAAAAGTTGAACAACAACCATCATCTCAAAAAATTCTAACATATAATCTTGGCATGTGGAGATTTGAATAAAATCATCTGCTTTATCAAACTCTACCGCACTAATCGCACAAATAGTACTATCTCTTGCACTTAACTCCTCTACATTACTTTTTGATTTTTCATGTAAAAGATGTTGTGGAAGTAGAGCAATTGTAAAAAGTTCTGGATCAGCTAAGGCAATAGGACCATGTTTCATCTCACCGCTTGGATAACCCTCTGCATGAAGATAACTTATCTCTTTTAGTTTTAAAGCACCTTCAAGAGCAAGAGGGAAAAATATATCTCTACCTATAAAGAAAAATCCATGTCCGTGAAGGTATCTTTTAGATAATCTTTTTATTTTTTCGTGCATAGAGTCTGTTACTTTCGTACTCGCTGGAACTTCACGAAGTAGATTGATTTGTCTTGCTAATTCAATTGAATCCATAGAATTTTTTAGTTTTGCAACATAAAGAGATAACATCCAAAAAACTGTAACTTGAGTCGCAAAGGCCTTAGTTGAAGCTACACCTTTTTCTATCCCTGCACGAGTTAAGATACAAGCATCAGATAGTCTAACCATAGAGGAGTTATCAACATTACAGATAACTAGAGTTTTAAGCCCAGCTTCTTTTGCCATCTTTAGAGTTTCTAGTGTGTCAGCAGTTTCCCCACTTTGAGAGATAACTACAAAAAGAGTATCTTTACACATTAAAGGCTTTCTATATCTAAACTCACTAGCAATCTCAACAGAACATCTGATTTTTGCATATCTCTCAAACATATATGTAGCACTCAAAGCTGAATGATAAGATGTCCCACAAGCACAAAGTTTTATCTCGTTAATCCCGTCAAAAAGTTTAGGGTCTAACTCATCAAAATTTATCTCATCATCCCCTAGTCTTCCCATTAAAGTATCAGAAATTACATCACTTTGCTCATAGATCTCTTTTTCCATAAAAAATCTATAGCCATCTTTTTGAGCAGAGAGTTTGTTTGTAGAGATTTTAGAAAACTGAGGCTTTTTTCTTTTTCCATCTTTTGAAAAAATAGCTATTTCACTTTTTGATACGAATCCATAATCGCCATCTTCAAAGTAGTTTACATCAGTTGCCTGACCGATTAGTGGAGTGTCTGATGAAGCAAAGTATTTTTCATCCTCGTGATTAATTCCAACAAGCATAGGTGAACCGTGTTTTGCAAAAAAGATAGTTTCATTTTCCCCTTTTGTAACAAGAAGTACAGCATAAGCACCCTTAAGCTCAGAGATAGTTGTCTCAAATGCCTCAAAAGCTGAGGTAGAAGTTTTTAGATTTTTTTCAAACTGGTGAACTATAACTTCTGTATCTGTCTGGCTTAAAAATTTAACACCATTAGCTTCTAGTTCTGATTTTAACTCAGCATAATTTTCAATAATTCCATTATGAACAACATAAGAACTTTCGCCTAGATGGGGATGAGCATTTAATTCTGTTGGTTTACCATGAGTCGCCCATCTTGTATGACCAATCCCAACAGCAAAACTATCAGTTATAAAATCTTTAGTTTTCTCTTGGAGATTTACAAGTTTACCTATCGCTTTGTAGCTACTAAAATTATTGTTTTGAAGTACAGCTATCCCTGCTGAGTCATAGCCACGATATTCAAGCTCTTTTAAACCATCTAAAAGTATCTCTTTTGTGTTTTTTTTACCCAAATATCCAACTATTCCACACATCTATTTTTCCTTATTTACTAAAAGTTCATAAATTTTTGTGACATTATCACATATATTGTTTTGTTTTTCCATTAAAAAACTATCTTTAACCTTATGTTTTGTCGAGTGAATTTTTGCTGTAACAATGTTAATATTTAACTCCTCAAAAGCATTCATAATATAAGCTAGTAAACCTCTTTGATTTGAGGTGTGAATATTAAGTTCGGCATGTGTAAGAGAGTGATCACAATCGATATCGATACTCTTTTTTGATAGCTTAATATCACTTAGTTTTACAACTCTATTCATATCAAAAGCATTATTTACAATATCTTCTAATTGGATTAACTCATTGCTATCAACACTCTGAATAAAGTCAATTCTAAAATATTTTACATCATCAAAAAGTGTAAAAATCTCCATACTTCCAACATCCAAATAACTTAGAGTTGCTAAAAGATAACCAATATTTAAAGGGATTTTTCTATAAATCTCAATACTTAATGATTTCTCGCTTCTAATATTAAAACTATACTCTTTTGTATCTTTGGCTTTTTTTGCAATCGCAATGATATCAGCAGGGGTATGTTTAAAGAAGAAAAGGTTTGACTCAACTCGTAAAATTTTCTTTTGCATTAAAGATGATAACTCTTTGAAATCATTTTGATTTTTAACTCTTTTTTCTATGTTTAATCTTTTTGTTGCATCTGTAATTCTGTCAGAATTTTCTGAAATCTCTAAAGCACTTTTGTATAAATCTAAAAGAAGTCGTGAGTTAAAAGAGTTGTAAGTATCTCCCCCAACACCATTTATATCTGCATAAGTTAAAATATAAAGTAGTTTTAGGTTTTTAGAGTTTCCAATATTTGACATAAATTTATATAAAGTTTTTTCGTTGTGAATATTCTCTTTAAAAGCGAAACTACTCATTTTTACATGATGTTTTATTAAAGTTACAGCTATGGAGATTAACTCCTCTTTTATTTTAAGATGTTTAGCAAAAGGTATGATTAGTTTTGCCCCAACTTCGCTATGATCTTGTTTTCTACCTTTACCAGTATCGTGAAAAAGTACAACAATTTTAAGAACTGTTTTCTCTTCATCACTCAATTCATCGTATAAAGATTGAATAAACGGCTCTTTGATATTTTCAAGTGCCTCTACAGATTTTAAGGAGTGTATATCGACAGGATAGTGGTGATAACCATCAAATTGAGGAAGATGAAGAACTTTTTTGAAGTTTGAGAAAAGTTGGTGAAGTATCCCCGCATCGTAAAAAAGCTTTAAAAAACAGTAAAGATTTTTTCTTGCAAATAACTCTTTTAAAAGAGAGTAGGTTTTAACTTGTAGAGGATGTTTTATTTTTGTGTATGTAAACTGATTTAAAAAACCTGCATCATATCTGTAGTTTATATCTGGCAGTGAAATTAAAATTTCAAGTAAGGGATTTATTGGCATGATTTTGAGATGATATGAGGCAAAAAGTCTTCCATCAAGTGCATAAATGCCTTTTGTGATTCTAGATTTTTTAAATTTAGATATATAACTCATATCAGCAATATAAGGTCTAACCATTTTTTTAACAAAAATTTGAGTGAAATTATTTATTCTCCACTGAGCTTGAAAAACTTTTGTTGCCATCTTTTTTGTATCTTTAAAGCCTAGCATAGAAGTTACTTGTGGCATATGCTCTAATAAAAGTTTATCCTCTTGTTTATGTGTAATTAGGTGTAAGGCACTTCTAACGCGAAACAAAAGTTCTAGTGCAATACGGTATTCTTTGTACT
>JAIOSY010000089.1 GCA_021107375.1 Sulfurimonas sp. | reverse complement strand
TACAGAATGGCAGAAGCTAATAAAGCATTTGCTCATTACCGTTGGTAATAGGATAAATTATGGCAAGAAGTCACAAACTTAATGATGTAAGAAATATCGGTATTGCTGCTCATATTGATGCAGGTAAAACTACAGCAACAGAAAGAATTTTATTTTATACTGGTGTTGAGCATAAAATCGGTGAAGTTCATGATGGTGCTGCTACTATGGACTGGATGGAACAAGAGCAAGAGCGTGGTATTACAATTACTTCTGCTGCAACTACTTGTGAGTGGAACGGAAAACAGATAAACATTATCGATACTCCGGGTCACGTTGACTTTACTATTGAAGTTGAACGTTCTATGCGTGTTCTAGATGGTGCTGTTTCAGTATTCTGTGCTGTTGGTGGTGTTCAACCTCAATCAGAAACAGTTTGGAGACAAAGAAACCGTTATAAAGTTCCATCTATTGTTTTTGTAAATAAAATGGATAGAACTGGTGCAGATTTTTACGAAGTTGAAAGACAAATTCGTGATAGACTAAAAGGTAATCCAATGCCTTTTCAACTACCTATCGGTGCTGAAGCTGAGTTTGAAGGTGTTGTTGATTTAGTTAAAATGAAAGAAGTTGTTTGGGATGCTGAAGCTGCTATGGGTTCTGCTTATCACGAGCAAGATATCCGTGAATCATTACAAGAGATCTCTGAAGAATACAGAGAAAAAATGCTTGAAACTTTATCAGAAGTTGATGGTAATGAAGAGTTTGCCGAGCGTTTCTTAGAGGGTGAAGAGATTTCTCAAGATGAAATCAAAGCAGCTATCAAAGCAGCTACAATAGGTATGGCTATTGTTCCAATGACTCCAGGTACTGCATTTAAAAACAAAGGTGTTCAAACTTTACTTGACGCTGTTGTTGATTACTTACCTTCACCAGTTGAGTCACCTGCAATTCAGGGTACTTTAATGGATGATGAAGAAGTAGAAGTAGAAGTTCCATCAACTGATGAAGGTGATTTTGCTGCACTTGCATTTAAAATTATGACTGACCCATTTGTTGGTGTTTTAACTTTTATCCGTGTTTACCGTGGTTCATTAGGAGCTGGTTCATTCGTTCACAACTCTACTAAAGATAAAAAAGAGAGAATTGGTCGTATCGTGAAAATGCATGCTATCAAACGTGAAGAAGTTAAAGAGATTTATGCAGGTGAAATCGGTGCAGTTGTTGGTCTTAAATCAACTACTACTGGTGATACTTTATGTACTGGTGATACAAAAATTGTTCTTGAGAGAATGGATTTCCCAGATCCAGTTATCTCTGTTGCAGTTGAGCCAAAAACTAAAGCTGACCAAGAAAAAATGGGTATCGCTTTAAGTAAACTTGCTGCTGAAGATCCATCGTTTAGAGTTCATACAGATGATGAAACTGGTCAAACTATTATTTCAGGAATGGGTGAGTTACACCTTGAGATTCTTGTAGATAGAATGAAAAGAGAATTCTCTGTTGAGGCTGAAGTTGGTGCTCCACAAGTTTCTTACCGTGAGTCTATTAAAGAAGAGGTACAACAAGAGTACAAATACGCTAAACAATCAGGTGGTCGTGGTCAATTTGGTCATGTTTACCTTACAGTTAAGCCAGGTGAGCCTGATACTGGATTTGTATTTACAAATGCTATTAAAGGTGGATCTGTTCCTAAAGAATTTATTCCAGCTGTTAAGAAAGGTTGTGAAGAAGCTATGTCTAACGGTGTTCTTGCTGGATACCCAATGGAAGATATTGATGTTACACTTTATGATGGTTCATACCATGATGTGGATTCAAATGAGATGGCATTTAAACTTGCTGCATCAATGGGATTCAAAGAAGCTTGTCGTAAAGCAAAACCTGCAATTTTAGAGCCAATGATGAAAGTTGAAGTTGAAACTCCTGAAGAAAATATGGGAGATGTTATCGGTGACCTTAACCGTCGTCGTGGACAAGTTAACTCAATGGGTGACCGTGCTGGTAGTAAAATTGTTGATGCGCATGTACCACTTTCAGAGATGTTTGGTTACTCAACTGACCTTCGTTCAGCTACTCAAGGTAGAGCTACATACTCTATGGAATTTGATCACTATGCTGAAGTTCCAAGAGCTGTATCTGAAGAGATTCAGAAAAAGAGAAACGGTTAGTCTTAACCTTTTCTTCTCTCTTTGTTAGAGAGAATTTATCTGCAGACTCTTGTCTGTGGAGATTTTTAGTTTTACCTCTTATTTATTCTTATTAAAAAATTTCATAACAAATCCAAAAACAAATCTAAAAAAGTAAATTATTAGATATATAAAAAAAGTATATAACAATGGGTGTATATAATTTCCCTTTTCTTGCATAAGCCCAAGTCTAGCTGTTGGAACACTCAATAAGTCTGGATGCATTAGGAATGTCAATACGGTTAATAAGGCTGTATAAATTACAAATTCTGTTTTTAATATTTTAATCATTCAAGATTGTATCATTTTAATCTGTTATAATTGTATAATATCAAGGATAAAGGAGATTTTATGAAGAAAGTTTTGTTGCTATGTGTCGTCTGGTTAGGTTTGTTTGCACAAAATCCAAAAGTTTATTCAGTACTTGGTGATGGTGTATACGATAGTGTTGATAAAGTTAAAGCTTTAAAAAGTGTAGATGGGTATGTTGCGTTTATACCTAAAATAGATAGATATTTGACTGAGGTTGCAAAGGCTAAAGAGTTAGGCTATTTAGTAGAATCTGGTCAAAAAATCTCTCAAAAAACTCAATATTTGAAAACACTTAGAAAGTTATCTGAAGAAAATAAATATTTCACAAGAAGTGCAAATAGTACTTTTAAGTCAGCTTTAGAGAGTCAAAATAGTGATTTATTTGTTTCTATTGTAAATAGTGGAATGGTTGATACACAAAAAAATAGTGCAAAAATTATAAATTATTATAATAAACACACTAATGAAATAAATCCTGATGGTGTAATTCAAAATCTTATGGATGAGGCTTATGCTAAAAAACATAAAAAGAAGTATGTTAAAAAAACAAAGTCACTAACTAATAAAGCAAAAGTTAAAAGAATTAGGGAAGCTGATAAGGCAAAAGAGGTAGCTTTAGAAAAAAAATTATCAGATGAAGTTGCTCAAAAAAAAGAGAAGATTAGACAAGAGCAAGAGAAAGAACTTTTTAAATAAAGATAATTATTCCCATATATATTGAGACCCCTCAGTGGGTCTTCCTTGAAGTGTTAGGTATGGTTTGTAGTTTGCTTTATAATTTAATGATGGGCAATCTTCGACAAAATAACCTAGGTATAGCCATTTTTTATTTGATTTTTTTGCAAATTTAATTTGTAGTAGTAAGGATAGTTTTCCAAGTGACAAGTTGGAATAATTGGGGTCATAATAAAAATAGATAGAGGAGATGCCATCTTCAAGTATATCTATTAAATCAACTCCTATGAGTCTATTTTCATCAAAATAAAGCACTTCATAACCAAACTCTTCATGCCCATTTACAAAAGAGTTATAATAATGTTCTGGGGTTGTTTTTTGGTATTTCCACCCTTTTTTATCTCTCATATCTTTATGATATTTTTCGAATAAATCTAAGTGTTCTTGTGTAAGAGTTGGTTTTTGAATATAACTTTTAATATGTTGAGCTTTTTTTATAACCCGTCTTTCAGATTTTGAAAATATATAATTATCTATATCAATTTTTATACTTTGACACTCTTGGCATGTGGAACAGATTGGTCTAAAGTACATTTTACCAAATCTACGAAATCCTCTTTCAATTAACTCTGCATTATGAAAAGCTGAACAATTTTCTATAACTTTATAATGCATAGTTTGCTCTTTATTATCCAGATATGAGCATTTATCATTAAGTAAAAATTCTTTAAGTAGATTCATAAGCGAATTCTGACATAATTTACTTAAAATATTATCAAGTGAGTAGGTATTGGGATTTTTTTTACAACATAAAGCAGTTATATTGAGAATAGTTGGGTCTTTGATGTTAGTGATTGGTTTTGCTATTCATTTTTGGGTTACTCCAAAAGAGGGTTTGAGTGAAAATGATAAAGCAGCAGCTAGAGTTGCAAGAATGGAAGCTCAAGTTAAGGGTAGTAGCTCTAAAAGTTCAAAATCTTCAAAACAAGATACTTCTAAATTTTTAGAGGAGTTAAAAAGTACTCAAGCTAAACAGATGCAATATATGACAATTTTAGCTATGCTTTTTGGAGTTGGTTTTTTGGGTTATAGTTTTATATCTAAAAAAGAGGGTACTTAAGAGCGATTTATCGCTATTAAAACACCCTCTATCATAGCATCTATATCCCCATCAAGTATTGCTGAGATATTTGATAAGGCTTCATTACTTCTCGTATCTTTTACTTGCTGATATGGTTGCATTACATATGAACGAATTTGATGTCCCCAGCCTATTTCACTTTTTGGAGTTCCATCTTGTTCTGCTTTTTGAGCCTCTAATTCTAACTCATAAAGGCGAGATTTTAACATTTTCATAGCTGTTGCTTTGTTTTTATGTTGGCTTCTGTCATTTTGACATTGAACTACAACACCTGTCTCAATATGAGTTAAACGGATAGCTGATTCAGTTTTATTTACATGTTGTCCACCAGCACCACTTGCTCTATATGTATCTACTCTTATATCTTTATCTTCGATTATTATATTTATATCATCATCAATCTCTGGTGAAACCATTACAGAGGAAAATGAGGTGTGTCTTTTTGCATTAGAATCAAATGGTGAGATTCTTACAAGTCTATGAATACCATTTTCAACTTTTAAGTAGCCATAGGCATTTTCACCTTTTATGATTACAGAAACATCTTTTATTCCAGCCTCTTCACCTTTTTGATAATCAAGAATTTCAACTGAGAAGCCTCGTCTTTCAGCCCATCTTTTATACATTCTTAAAAGCATCTCTGCCCAGTCTTG
>JAIOSY010000225.1 GCA_021107375.1 Sulfurimonas sp. | reverse complement strand
TTACATCTTTTGACCCTGATAATAACAAAGTTACAGTTGATGGCAAAGAAGAGGTATCTTATGATCAAATGATTATCGCTACTGGTCTTATGCTAGACTTTGATTCGATTAATGGCTTAGATGGCGTTATTACATCTTCTGGTGAAAACTCTAAAACTAGAGAAAAAGTTGGTAAAAATGGTGTTCACTCTATCTATTTTCAAGATGGAGCACAGGATACTTACAAAGGTATCCAAGAATTAATCGCTAAAGCTAAAACTCATACTGGTTCAGAAAAATTACAAGCTGTGTTTACTCACCCAAATACTCCTATTAAATGTGGTGGTGCTCCTAAAAAAATCATGTATCTTACAAATGCTCGTTTAGAAGAGGCTGGTGTTCGTGATAAAGTTGAACTTACTTTCTATCCAAACGGTAGTAAAATGTTTGGTGTACCTGAGTACCATGAAGCTATCTTACAGCAATTCAAAGATAGAGGCTTCAAATGGAACTACAAACACAACCTTGTAGCAATGGACACAGAAACTAAAGTAGCTACATTTAACCACCACTGGACAGAAAAAGGTGAATGGGATGAAGATTTAGAAGAGTATGGAATTGAGTTAAAAAGTGAACTTGTTGAAATCCCTTATGATTTCATACATGTTACTCCACCGATGTGTGCTCCAGATGTTGTTGCCACAAGTAAAATCGGTTCAGGAAGAGGCTGGGTACCTGTAAAAAAAGAAACACTACAACATGTTAAATACAAAAATGTATGGTGTTTAGGTGATGTTGCTGCTGTTCCAATGGGTAAAACAGGTGGTTCAGTTCGTAAACAATATAAAGTACTTGTTGACAATATGATATCTTCTATGGAAGGTAAAGAATTAGAAGCTAAATATTATGGTTATACTGTTTGTCCACTTATTACAAGTATTGGTACGGTTATGTTAGCAGAATTTAATTGGACTGCAAAACCAACACCAATGGTTCCACTTGACCCAACACAAGAGAGATGGATTTGGTGGTTACTGAAAGTTTACGCACTTAAACCAATGACAGTTATCGGTATGCTTAGCGGTAGAGCTTAATAGAAAAATATTTAGGAGAATAAGATGATAAAAAAAATAACTACAACAGCACTAGCAGCACTAGCTTTCATAGCTTTAACAGGCTGTGGTGAAGAAAAAGCACCAGAAGCAGTAACATATAAATACTCTACGGTGGAAGTTTACGAGAAATCTTGTATTAAATGTCACGGTAAATTTGGAGAGGGTAATCCTGCTAAGAAAACACCTGCTCTAAATGATAGAACTGCTGGTGAGATGGCACAAGATTTATACGATGTTAAAAATGGTGGTACAAGTGGACAATCTGGTGGTACTGATCATGAAATCATGGAACATAACATGCAAAAACTTGTTGATAAAGGTTATGATTACGATATAAATGCAATGGCAGAATTTTTATCTTACCTAGTTAAAAATAAATAAATTATAATACACTTTTAAAAGGTAGTGATTTAATTCACTGCCTTTTTTATTTGCAATGAGTTTTTAATTATAAGTAAGCATTAATTTATTTATAATTAAAAACTTGTATAAAATTAGGATAATAGATTGAATAAGAAAAAAGATCATGTTTTTGTATGGCCAATTTATACAAGAATTATACATTGGCTAATAGCTTCTTCTTTTACTTTTGCTTTTATTTTTTCACTTCAAGAGAATTTACTAAACCTTCATGTTGCTGTTGGTATTATTTTTGGATTAATGTTAGTTTATCGTATTATCTGGGGATTTGTTGGTACAAAATATGCAAAACTAAACACTTTAAAACTTTCACTTGCAGAGTTAAAATTTTATTTTATTGAAAAAATAAGAAATAGATGGAGAGAGATTCCAGCTGGACACAACCCTGCTTCAAGTTGGTACACAATCATTGTTCTTGTTGTTGGTTCTATTATCTCAATAACAGGACTATTATTATACGGGATTCAAGAGGGTAAAGGTTACTTAGGTTTTTTAAATGATGATTACTATATGTATATGGATATTTTATTTGATATTCATAAATATGCATCTTATTTCGTTCTTGTTTGGGCTGTTATTCATATTGTAGGTGTTTTAATAGAACAGTTTTACCATAAAACAAATATGGTTTTTGCAATGATAACTGGTTATAAAAAAGCTAAAGGTGAAGATTCAAAAATTGGAAAATATAAAAGTGGTCTTACTTATCTTTTTTTATTTATGTCTGCCTTAGTATTTTTTGTATCAACTGATGGGAGAAATAATCCTTTTGTAGCTAGTAAATATAAACAACATGATTATAAGCACGAATCTTTTACCTACTATACAGAATGTGGTGCTTGTCATCATCCATATCCACCATTCATGTTACCAACTTCTTCTTGGCTAAGAGTAAAAGAGGGTTTAAAAAATCACTTTGGAGAAGAGATATCACCAATAATGAAAAAAGGTGAAAATAGAATCTCTATAAATGATCAAACGGTTATTTTTAACTATCTTGTAGAAAATAGTGCTGATAAAAGTACAAGAGAGGTATCTGTAAAAGTGATGAAGTCATTAGATGGGGCAAGAGGTAGAAAATCTATAACAAAAATACAATACTGGAAAGATACACATGCCAACATACCAAACTATATATTTAAATCTCAAAAAGTAAAAAGAAAATCAAACTGTTTTGCTTGTCACAAAAACTTTGAAAAAGGTATCCTAGAGGATATTGATATAAAGATACCCAAATAAAATTACCCTACTTCACATATAACTTCTAATTATTAGAAAGATAATATTACTTAAAGTTATCTATAAGATTATTTTAACTACAATGTTTAAATCTATAATTCTTTTCTAAGCAACATTTAAGTTTATTAAAGATTATTTTAGAAGAATACAATGAGGAGGTATTGCTTATGGAAGTAGAGATTTCAAGAAGAAAGTTTCTTCAAGGAACTGTAGCTATGAGTGTTGTTGGTTCAGCAGCACTTAGCACAAATCTTTTGTCGAGTAGTCACGGTAGTAGTGCGAAACCTGGAGCAGTTTCATTTCACAACACAAAAACAGGTTCAGATAAAGGTCACGATGTGGCAACTTTATGTGAAATGTGTGTTAATAAATGTGCTGCCTTAGCAAGAGTTGAAAATGGGGTTGTTACAAAACTAAACCCTAACCCAATGTTTCCAAAATCTAAGAACATGTTATGTGCTAGAGGAAATGCTGGTATTCAGGCACTTTATGATCCGGATAGATTAAAGTTTCCAATGATTAGAATTGGTGAAAAAGGGGAAGGTAAATTTAAAAGAGTTACTTGGGATGAAGCGTATAGTGCAATTCTAAATGGTACAGATAAATTTCCTGGTCTTTCTACAATACTTGAAGAGGAAGAAGATAACCGTTCATCAATGCTATTTTGTGCTGGTGAAGGTATGGCAGAGCATACATTTAAACAATTTTACCAAGCATTTGGTTCTGCAAACTGGTTAAATCACGCTTCTATATGTCTTCAAACAGTTGCATCTGGTTATGGTGTAACACTTGGTTCATACCCACAAGCTGACTTAGAAAATGCAGAATATATCATTATGGCTGGAGCAAATCGTGCTGAAGCCATAGTTACTCCTGATACTATGGATTTGTTTAAAAGAACTAAAGGTCGTGGTGCAAAAATGATTTGTATCGATCCAAGATTCACAAATACATCTGCAAAAGCTGATAAATGGTTAGCTATTAAACCCGGTACGGATTTAGCATTTGTACTTGCTCTTACATATGTAACTTTTACTGAAGAGTTACAAAATAACGAATATATTGAAACTCACTTCAATAGTTATGAAGAGTATAAAAATAGTGTACTTGAAAATAAATATACTCCAGAATGGGCAGAACCTATAACTGGAATTAAAGCAGAAGATATTTACACTATAGCTAGAGATTTTGCAGCAGCAGCACCTAAAGCTGTTTATTATCCAGGAAGAAGATCTACATTTGCTAAAAATGACTTTCAACTTCGTCGTGCAATGGCAATTTATCAAGCACTTCATGGAGCAATAGATACAAAAGGTGGTTTAATCTTTGGTTCTAAGATACCACTTAAAGCACATGAAGGTCTTCAACCTTTATATGAAAAAGCTAAAGCAAGAGCAGTAGTTAAAAGTACAAATAAAGAGGGTGAAGCTGGTTATGATGACTGTGCTGTTGTCTCTGGTGGTGGTTCTTGGATTGGTTGGAGAAACAGATTTTTAGATGGTAAAATGCCATATAAAGTTAGAGGGATGTTCTGTTATAAGCACAACCCAATGATGAATATGCCAAATACTCAAAAAACTGCCGAAATGCTAAGAAAAATGGATTTAGTAGTAACAATAGATACAATGCCAAGTGATACAGTAATGTATGCAGATGTTGTACTTCCAGAGTGTACTTACCTAGAAAGAACAGACCCTATCAAAACATTTGGTGGAGTTGAGCCTTCTATTGCTGTAAGAAACAAAGTTATTGATCCTATGTTTGAATCAAAACCTGTTATGGATATTATGAAAGGTTTAACAACTAAAATCTCTAAACCTTTATTTGAAATATCTAAGAAATTTGATGAAGAGATTCAAGATTTAATTGATGAAGATGGAGAAGAGGAAGCTTATGCAGAGTTTGATTTAACTTTACCATTCTTACATACTCAAGAAGAGTTAAATCATCATGCAGTTGCTGATTATCCTGGTGCTGCTGAAAAACTACATCATGATGGTGTTTTTTATCCAAAACAAGATGATTACTATAAACAATTATCTGCTAACGAGCATCAATACTATCCTGAAAATAAAAAATCATATAGTGTTAGAGGAGGCAAACCTGTAACTCCATCTGGAAAAGTTGAGTGTGTTATAGGCTCTTTCGCGAGTAAAGGTATAGATCCTATGCCTGTATGGAGAGATGAGTATGAGTTTAGTGTACCTGCTGGTAAATTTAAACTTCTAACTGGTCGTCATGCACAATTTACTCAAACGGGAAGTGCAAATAATGCAATGCTTATTGACCTTATGCCTGAAAACTTTATTTGGATTAACAAAAGAGTTGCAGCAGAAAAGGGCATTAAGTTTGCTGATATGATTGAAGTAAGTTCGAGCATTGGTTCAACAAGACTAAAAGCATATCCAACAGAAAAAATTGCTCCAGATCAAGTTTTCTTTATTCACGGTTTTGGTGAAGAGAGTGAAGCTTTAACTTGGGCATATAAAAATGGTGGAAACGATAATGCAATTATCGAAGACACTATGGAACCTGTTTATGGCGCTGCTGCTATGCATGAAACGAATGTTTCAATAAAAAAGGTGTAATTTATGGCTAGATATGGAATGGCACTTGATTACAAAAATTGTATCAACTGCAAGGCATGTGAAACAGCATGTAAAGAAGAAAACGGTATCTTAATGGGTGCAGATAAACACAGAATTTGGGTAGGTACTGGTGAAATTGAGGGTCAATATCCTCTACTTGACCTTACCTCAAATGTTTTTCATCCAAGTCAGTGTCAACATTGTGATAATGCTCCTTGTGAAGAAGTATGTCCAACTCAGGCAACATATACCGATGAGAATGGTGTTGTAAGAGTAAATATAGACCAGTGTATTTTATGTAGCTACTGTATGAATGCTTGTCCTTATGATGCAAGATATGTAGATGATAGAACAATGACTGTTGATAAGTGTAACTTCTGTGCAGAGACTAGACTAGCACGAGGCGAAACTACAACAGCATGTCAAAATACTTGTCCGACAAAAGTAAGAATATTTGGTGATCTTGATGATCCAAACAGTGAAATAAGTGAAGTATTAAGAACAAGAGAGCACTATAGTTTAAAAGCTCATCTTGGTACTAAACCAAAATTATTTTACCTAACATAATAAAGGAGTTAAAATGGCTTTAAGAGAATTAGTTAATAAAATCGTTCCTATTAAGGAAGATTTTTCTATAAAATCACTGTTGGGTTTTAAAAAGACTCCTTTAAATGTGTTAGTATTTTTTATGATAATGGGTTTACTACTTTTATTAGTTTGGGGACTTGCTCAATTTTTAATGCATGGACACCACGCATATAATGTTACAAGAGAACATCCATGGGGATTATTGATCTCTGGATATATTTTCTTTGTTGGAACTAGTACAGGTCTATGTATTATCGCTTCACTTGGACATGTATTTGGTATAAAAGAGTTTAATCATATTGGAAAAAGAACAACACTTTTAGCAATTATCACACTATTACCTGGTTTCATTATCATTCTTACTGAGATTGGACACCCTGTTACGATGATGATTTACAATATCTTAACTCCGGGAATCACTTCTGCTATCTGGTGGATGGGTACTCTATATGGTTTAGTTTTAACATTTATCATCCTTGAATTTGGATTTGCACTTAGAGGCAATCATAAATGGGCTGTTAGACTTGGAATTGGTGGGTTAATTGCTGATGTTGCAGCATTTACTACACTTGGTTCTGTATTTGCTTATTTAGTTGCAAGACCAATAGCAAATGGACCTTTTATCCCTTTATACTTCCTATTAACGGCTGTTGTATCTGGTGCATTCTTCATGTTTATGATCTACGGATTTAAACATAAACTAAACTTTCCAGAGGAAGTTAAAATAACTTTAGTTAAATTAGCAAAAATTTTAGGACTACTCTTAGCAGTTACTATGTTTTTTGAGTGGTGGAGAATTATCACTGCTATCTATGGTGACATGCCAGAAAGAGCTGATACAATGATGAGAATTATTGCATCAACTAGCTTTCAACTTGAAGTACTATTTGCTATGGTTATCCCTTTTGTTATTATTTTAGTAAGTAAAGGTACTGCTTTAAAAGCTTTATTTTTCTCATCTATTGCTGCATTGATTTCTATATTTTTAATGAGAAACGATATGGTACATCATGCACAAATGATGCCTATGCAGATGTTGAAAAAAACAGAGTATCAACTAGCTCCAACTTGGATAGAGTATTCTCCATCTCCAGTTGAATGGGCTATTGCAGTAGGTGCTTTAGGTGTATGTTTTTTACTATACTATGTTGCTGAAAAAGCATTTGATCTTGATGAAGATGATCATCATTAAAATAATCTAAATATATCAACTTATCCACATGCTATGGCATGTGGATTTCTTTTTTAAACTTTCTAAATAATTTTAAAACTATAAAACTATAGCTTTTATATTATCTACACTTCTTATCTTTACTGAAAGTATTAATTCTAATTTTTAATTAAGTCGCTATTTATACTGATGTGGCTACAATTTTAAACTTTTAAATACAAGGGATTATTATGAAATTACCATATGCATTCATCTTACTTTTATCTATGATATATAATGCTAATGCCGAGCTTATAAAAAATTCAAAAAATACTATTAAAGATACTAAAACAAATTATTTATGGCAAGATACAAAAGAGGTATCAACAGGCAAAAAAACATTTATTGATGCTGTTAATTACTGTAGAAACTTAGAGTTAGATGGAGAGACATCTTGGGAAGTGCCAGGTTTTATGGAACTGCAATCAATCGTAGATGTATATGCATATAATCCAGCTATTTCAAAAAAATTCAATTTTATTGTACCTGATAAATACTGGACATCAAAAAACTTTGGAATGAAAGGGAATAAATACGCTTATGTAGTCAACTTTTCAACTGGAGTTTTTAATAAAGAAAGAGCACATTATGAATATTATGTAAGGTGTTATAAAAAAAATAAAAAGATTGAGAAATAGTGCTATATTCTCAAGTGTAGATTGAATGCCAAAGGTGTGGTTCTATGAAAAAAGTCGAGATTTCAAGAAGAAAATTTTTACAAGGTAGTGTTGCACTTTGTGTTTATGCTACCTCATCATCAGCTACAGTTATCCCAAAAACAACAACTAAAACCTCAACCAAAGAAACTACAAACATTCCCTATCTCTGTAACATGTGTCGAAATAAATGTGCAGGATTTGCAAGAGTTGAAGATGGAGTAGTTACAAAATTAAATCCAAACCAATACTTTCCAAAATCAAGAAATATGCTCTGTCCAAAAGGTAATGCTGGAATTGACGCTCTTTATGATAGAGATAGACTTAAATATCCACTCATTAGAATAGGAAAAAGAGGAGATGGAAAATATAAAAGAGTTACTTGGGATGAAGCTTACGAGCATATCAAAGACAAGCTAGTCAAAATTTTTAATGAGCAAAAAGATAATCGTTCCACCCTTGCCTACTGTAACGGTGAAGGATTTAATAAAGATGAATATATCAAGTTTTTTGGTGGAAAAATAGGAAGTGCAAATTTTTTAGATGAGGGTTCAATCTGTCTTAACACTAAGCTTGGTGCGACTCTATTGACTATTGGTGACATAGGTGAACCTGATATAGCAGGAAGTGATTTTGTCATTATGGCAGGAGCAAACAGATATGAGTCACTTATAACTCCAGATAGTATTGA
>JAIOSY010000077.1 GCA_021107375.1 Sulfurimonas sp. | reverse complement strand
TCCCCTTAAGCGCTTATATGTGATGTAACATCTTGCTCATCTTTTAATCTTTTTTGATGTGCAAGTACTCTTTTGTAATCTCTTGGCATAACTTTAATAAATTTAGTTTTATTATTTTCCCAATCAGATAAAATTTCTCTAGCCTCTTTTGAGTCAGTATATTTGATATAATTTTCAATCATACCCTTAACCTCTACTTCATCTTGGGCTGTATCAATAGCATCTAAGTCAACCATACCTTTATTGATTCTCTGAGTTGTAGTACCTTTTTCATCATAGATATAAGCAATTCCTCCACTCATACCAGCACCAAAGTTCTTACCAATCTCACCAAGTATCACAACGCGACCACCAGTCATATATTCACAACCATGATCACCAATACTTCCAACAACAACTTTAGCACCACTATTTCTTACACAAAATCTCTCACCAGCTTGACCGTAGATATAAGATTCACCACTCGTCGCACCATAAAATGCAACATTTCCTAAAATAGTAGTTCTATTTGCATCATAAGTGGCATTAGCAGGTGGATAAAGTATTAGTTTACCACCACAAAGCCCTTTACCAAAGTAATCGTTTGCATCACCCTCAACCTCAAACGAAATACCACTATTTACAAAAGCACCAAAACTCTGTCCACAACTACCATCTGCTTTAAAATAGATAGTATCATCAGCTAGACCAACCTCACCATGAATTTTAGTCATAGTAGATGAAAGCATAGTACCAACTGTTCTATTAATATTTCTAAGTTTAATATTCTCTTTTATAGGAGTTTTATTTTCTATCGCATCTTTAGCTAATTTTATAAGTTCATTATCTAGTGCTACGTCGATACCATGATCTTGTTGCATAGTTTTATATGAACTATCTTCACTTCTTACATGCATTTTATGTAAAAGCTTATCTAGTTTAAGATGTTTTGCTTTAAAGTGATTAACTCCCTCTTTAGCTTTTAATTTATCAACTCTACCAACCATCTCATCAACAGTTTTAAAACCAAGTTCAGCCATAATTTCTCTCAAATCAGTAGCTAAAAATTTAACAAAATTCACTACATGTTCAGCTTTTCCTTTATACTTAGCACGAAGATCTTTATCTTGAGTTGCAATTCCAACTGGACAAGTATTTAGATGACATTTTCTCATCATAATACACCCTTCAACAACTAAAGCACTCGTAGCAATCCCCCACTCTTCTGCACCAAGTAGAGTTGCTATGGCTATATCTCGCCCAGTTCTTAATTGCCCATCTGTTTGAACAACAATTCTACCACGAAGACCATTTTTCACTAAAGTTTGATGAGTCTCAGCAAGTCCAAGTTCCCAAGGGAGTCCAGCGTGTTTAATAGAAGTTTGAGGAGAAGCTCCTGTTCCACCATCAAATCCAGAGATAAGAACTACATCAGAGTGGGCTTTTGCAACACCAGCCGCAATAGTTCCAACACCAACTTCTGAAACTAACTTAGTATTTATTCTGGCATGTGGATTTGAGTTTTTTAAATCATGAATTAACTGTTTTAAATCTTCAATAGAGTAAATATCATGATGTGGAGGTGGTGAAATAAGCCCAACACCCGGTGTTGAGTGACGAACTGCACCAATAATATCATCTACCTTATGACCAGGAAGCTGTCCACCCTCACCCGGTTTTGCACCTTGAGCTAATTTTATCTGTAATTCTTCTGCATTTACAAGATAGTTTGCAGTAACCCCAAAGCGTCCGGATGCAACTTGCTTGATTTTAGAATTTTTGTTTGTTCCAAATCTTCTAGCATCTTCACCACCCTCACCTGTATTTGATTTTGCACCAATACTATTCATTGCTATTGCCAAAGTTGTATGAGCCTCTTCTGAAATAGAACCATAACTCATAGCACCAGTTGCAAATCTTTTCATAATATTTTCAATTGGTTCAACCTCATCTATACTTATAGGTTTTTGCTTTGTAAATTCTAAAAGACTTCTAAGTGTTACAAACTCCTCATTTGGCTCATCAATGATTTTTGTATAAGTTTTAAAAGTTTTATAACTATCATATTTAGTTGCTTGTTGAAGTAAAAATATAGTCTCTGGAGAGAAAAGATGATTTTCCCCTCTTTGTCTATAAGCATACTGTCCACCAACACCTAAATCATTTGATTCAATAGTTTGTTTAGGATACGCAATAGAGTGACATAAAAGAGTTTCTATCTCAAGCGTTTGTATATCAATACCACTAAGTCTTGATGGAGTTCCTTTAAAATATTTTTCAACTAACTCTTCGCCCAAACCAACTGCCTCAAATATTTGAGCTCCAGTATATGAACGGATAGTTGAAATTCCCATTTTTGACATAATTTTGAAAATACCCTTACCAATAGCAGTAATATAATTTTGTTCTGCCATTTCAGGTGTAATATCTTCATTTATCATCTTTCTTTTTCGCATATCTTCTATCGTTTCAAATGCTAAATAAGGATTTATCGCATTTGCGCCGTAACCTATAAGAGTCGCAAAATGATGAATCTCTCTAGCTTCACCAGTTTCAATAACTAATCCACAATTTGTTCTTGTTCCATTCTCAATCAGATGATGATGAACAGCACTTGTTGCTAAAAGTGTAGGGATAGCTGTTTTTGTTTTAGAGATACCACGAGTTGAGAGAATAATAACTTGATAACCATCTTTAACTGCTTCACCTGCCTCATTTTTTATTTTTTCTAAAGAGCGTTCCATATCCCCTGATTTAGTAGCATCAAAAAGAATATTTATCGTCTTGGCTTTAAAATTAAACTTACTAACTCCTCTTAATTTTTCAAGTTGTACATTTGTTAAAATTGGAGTTTTTAATTTTATAAAGTTTCTATTTTCATCTACCTCTTGAAAAAGATTACCCTGTGAACCTATATATGCTGTAAGACTCATCACCGACTCTTCACGAATCGGGTCAATCGGTGGGTTGGTTACTTGAGCAAACAGTTGATGAAAATAGTTATAAAGGTTTATAGATTTATGAGAAAGTACAGCTAAAGCTGCATCATTTCCCATAGAACCTGTAGCTTCATAAGCATCATTTGCCATAGGAGTTAAAATAGTTTTTAAATCCTCTTGAGTATAACCATAACACTTTTGTCTTTGTAAAACAGTATTGTGATTTGGTTGTTTTACTTCACGATTTAGTGGTAAGTCATCTAAATCTATTTTTTGTTTATCTATCCACTCTTTATATGGATATGCTCCTGAAATTTCAGCTTTTATCTCTGTATCATTAATAATTCTACCATTTTCTAAATCAGCCAAAAACATTTTACCAGGTTGTAATCTACCTTTTAAAACTATATCTTCACTAGGAAATTCTAAAGCACCCTGTTCTGAAGCCATTACCAAGATATTGTCTTTTGTAAGAGAATATCTTGATGGTCTTAAACCATTTCTATCCAAAGTAGCACCAATAAACTTACCATCAGTAAAAGCAACACTTGATGGACCATCCCAAGGCTCCATAAATGTTGCATGATACTCATAAAATGCTTTTCTATCTTCATCCATCTCATCATCTCTCCATGCTTCAGGAATCATCATCATCATAACATGTGGGAGTGGACGACCAGCCAAGGTAAGAAGTTCTATAACATTATCTAAAACTGAACTATCACTACCCTTATCTTCATTTATAAGATATGGATAGATTTTATCAAGTTCATCATCACTAAATAACTTAGACTTAAGTAAAGATTTTCTAGCTTTAATCCAGTTGATATTTCCTCTTAGTGTATTTATCTCACCATTATGTGCTATATATCTAAAAGGTTGAGCCAATGCCCAAGATGGGAAAGTATTTGTTGAAAATCTACTATGAACTAAAGCTATTGCCGATTCAAAATCATCTTCACCCAAATCTGCAAAAAATAGAGGAAGTTGTTCAGTTATTAACTGACCTTTATAAGAGATAGTCTTATACGACATTGATGGCATATAAAAGTAACCTGTTCCTTGAGTTGCAGACGCTGTTACAACTGACTGTACATATTTTCTAATAACAAAAAGTTTTCTCTCAAAAGCATCACTATCAATATCATCTGCTTTTTTAACAAAAACATGCTGAACAATTGGTTCAACTGCTTTTACCATCTCACCAAGAGTTTCATTTGAAGTTGGAACTTTTCTCCAACCTAAACACTCTTGTCCTAAATCCTCAATACACTGTTCAACTACGCTTTGACACTCAGTATAAGCATTAGGATCACGAGGTAAAAATACAACACCAACAGCATAAGAACCAAATGCAGGTAATTCAATCCCCTCCTCTTTTGCCACTCTACGCATAAATTTATCTGGCATCTGAGTAAGTATTCCAGCACCATCACCAGAATTTTTCTCAGCCCCAACTGCACCACGATGCTCAAGGTTAGTTAAAAGTTCTAATCCTTTACTTACTATATTATGTGATTGTTTACCTTTTAAATGTGCAACAAAACCAACACCACAAGCATCATGCTCAAACTCTGGGTCATAAAGACCCTCTTTAGATGGATAGCATTTTAATTTCATAGTAAAACTTCTTATATTGAATTTGGTAAATTCTACCTAATAATATATATAAGTTTGCTTTTATGAACGAGGTTTAATAAAAATAGTAAAATCTCCAAACTGTTCATTTAAGGCAAATTCATGTTTTTGACAAAAAGTTGATTGCATAACTCCTATCATATGTTGAGCCTCTTTTTTTGCTTCCTCTTGAGTATCAAACTCTAAATTCTCAGAAAATCCACTTTTTAAAAAACATCTACAACTATTTTCTACTTTTACTTTATACATTAAGTACCTCTCCTAAAAATCAAAAATATCATCAAAATCTTCATCACCACCAGCAGGTGCCTCATCCATTTTCAACATTCCACTAATAGTTTGACAATTTACTACAATTGTATCATTCATAAAATCAATACTTGGAGCTCCACTATGGAAGGACTGATTAATCCAATTTGTCATATCATTGCTAAATGCCTTACACATCGGTCCAAGTGCTTCTGCATTATCCATAAATTCTTGCATATGAGAAGACATATCTACTGATAAACTTGAGAGTGCTTGAGATATAACATATACTTCACTATATGTTGAAAGGATAGAGCCAAGTTTTTCAAGATAACCATATATTTCACTAACCTCATCCTCTGTAACTTCACCACCAGCAACTATTAACATTATAGAATTCAACTTACTTGCATACTCTTCTAAATCATATAAATCATCGCTATCTATATAATTAAATACACTTAACTCCGTTGAAGATAAAAATTCAACCTCAGAAACCATCTCATCTTCACTAATTTCTGGAATATCAATAACTTTAATATCTGAAAATACTACATCTAATTCGAAAGATATTCTTCCATTAGACATTTTATATTTACCTATATAATTATTTTTTCTTAAAGTAAGTTCCACAATTTTCAAAGGAAGATTATCTAGTTTAGTTAGTGTAAAATACCTTTTATCTTCTGACTCCTCAACATAAATATCACTCTCTATTTGTAATTTTCTTTGTATGTCTGCAATCGCAAAAACTGTTCTGATAACATCACTTAAATCATCACATTTAATATCTTTTGAAAGAAGAAAGTATTCCCAAAACTCTGAGAGAGCATCTTCTGAATTAATCATAAATCTCATATGCCTACTAAAAACCTCGGAAGTAAAATGATTTATGGCATGTGGAGAGGCAAAGTGCTTTGTTTTTCTTGTTTCTACAAGTGTTAAATAGTTAATCATTCTACTAATAAATATATCTGAATTTATAGGTTTAGCTATATAATCTTCTGCTCCATTACTTAAAATAAGTTTCTTTCTCTCACTATCATCAACAGCAGAAACAGCAATAATCATAATTTTTTTATCTTCTTGGCGAATAATTTTAGTAGCTTCAATACCATCCATATTTGGCATCATTATATCCATTAAGATTATATCAAAACTACTATTTTTACATTTATCCACAGCAATTTTGCCATCTTCTGCTTCATCCAATGAAAATTCAACACTATCATTTTCATCCATATAATCTTCTAAAAGAAGTCTTAATATCATTCTATTATT
>JAIOSY010000110.1 GCA_021107375.1 Sulfurimonas sp. | reverse complement strand
CTATTTTATCCTCTTTAGGGGCTAGTTCTTGTGAGGCATCTTTATTTGAGTCTAGTGTTACATGGAAGTTAGATACTGCTGTGACTGGGATAGAAAATGATGATATTAATGTTTTTAAACATATAAAAAAAGAAAAATCAAGATACTTTATAAATAACCAAACAGTCTCTCGTAAATCTATGTCAACGCTTGGCTCAAAATACTTACGACACTTAAGTTTAAAAGATTTTAGTGATTTTGAGAATGAAAATTTATTATCTATTTTAGATGATAGGATTCAAAATAAATCTAATGATATTTATGATAAAAAAGAAAAATATAAAGATGCTTTTTATGAGTATAAAGAGCTAAAACAAGAGCTATACAAGATAGAAGAGGAAGAAAAAAAGATAGTTGAACTTCGAGAATTCGCTGCTTTTGAGATAAAAAAGATAGAGGATATAAATCCAACTCCATCTGAAGATGAAGAACTCTTAAAAATAAAAAAAGAGCTTTCAAAAAAGGAAAAAGTTTTAGAAAGTATTGAGGAAGCAAATGCTATTTTTGAACATGAATTTAAAGTTTCAAGTGCTTTAGAATCACTGGATATAAACAGCTCATTTTTTGATGACGCTATAAATGAGCTTAGAGCTATTTTAGATAATGCACAAGATAGATTCTCAGCTCTTGATGATGTTGATATAGAAGAAGTTTTAAACCGTATAGAGGAACTTAGTGGATTAAAAAGACGATATGGAAGTATAGAAGAAGCATTAGAATACAAAGAGAAAAAGAAGTTAGAGTTACAAAAATATGAAAATATTGAAATAACAAAAGACGATTTACAAAAAAGAGTTCTAGATCTTGATAAAATAGTTGGTGATTTAGCTTTTGAAATCTCACAGCTTCGGCATGTGGAGTTGGATTCATTTAGAGATGATTTAAATAGATACCTTAAAGAGTTATATCTTCGTGATGCTGAGCTTGAACTAGACGAGATAGAACTAGATTATTTTGGAAAAGATATGCTCAAAATCAGGTTAAACTCTACTGAACTTCAAAAAGTCAGTACTGGTGAGTTTAATCGTCTAAGACTTGCTATTTTGGCTTTAAAATCTGAATTTATGAATCAAAATGGTGGTGTTTTGATGCTTGATGAGATTGATGCAAACCTTAGTGGTGAAGAGTCTATGAGTGTTGCTAAGGTTTTAAGACAATTATCCAAGTATTTTCAGATATATGTAATCTCTCATCAACCACAGCTTACCTCTATGGGAGACCAGCATTTTTTAGTGTATAAGGATGGTGATGAGTCAAAAACCAAAGAGTTAGATGAAAATGGTAAGATAGATGAGATTGCTAGAATAATAAGTGGAGATAGTGTAAGCAGTGAGGCTAAAAAATTTGCTAAAGAGCTTTTAGAGGCAAATAAATGTGTTTTATAATAGCGATAGTTGGTTTAGTGTTAGGATTTAACTTCTTTATGGCAGAGAATTATTTGGCATCCGGCGGTGCTATACTTGTTTCAATAATTTTTGTGTTTTTAATGATACGAAATATACAGCATGTTAAAAAACTAAAAAAAGAAAAAGAGAATAAAAATGATAGTTGATACGCATATACATTTAGATGATAAAAGATACGATGATGATTTAGATGAAGTTTTAAATCGTGCTAGAGAGGGTGGGGTTAAAAGGTTTATTATTCCTGGTGCAGATCCAAGAACTCTTCCTCGTGCTGTTGAGATAGCTGAGACATATAAAGATGTCTATTTTGCTATTGGTGTTCACCCTTATGATATGGATTCATTTGAAAATCTTGATTTTGATAAATATATAAATCATGAAAAGTGTGTAGCTATTGGTGAGTGTGGACTTGATTATTACCGTTTAGAGGGTAGTGATGAGGAAAAAGAGCAAGAAAAACAAAAGCAAAAAGAGATTTTTATTTCTCAAATAGAGTTGGCTAAAAAATATAAAAAGCCTTTGATAGTTCATATTAGAGATGCTTCAAGAGATTCTAAAGAGATTTTACTCCAAAATGGAGCTTCTGAAGTTGGTGGGGTACTTCACTGTTATAATGCAGATGAGGAGTTACTAAGTCTTGCAAATAACGGTTTTTATTTTGGAATTGGTGGGGTTGTTACATTTAAAAATGCTAAAAAACTAATTAATGTTTTACCTAAAATCCCACATGCCAAACTTTTAATAGAAACAGATGGACCTTATCTGACTCCAACGCCTCATAGAGGGGAAAGAAATGAGCCTTTTTATACAACTTTTGTTGTAAATAGAATTTCTGAAATATTAGAATTAAGTACAAAAAAGATAAAAGAAATAACTACTCAAAATGCCCTAAAACTCTTTAATATTTCTTAATATTAATTAGCTTTATATGAAATTTAATACTTTTTTGGATAGAATAAAAGATTAAATTTAACATATAGAGTTTTATAATTGAAATATTTATTAATTTTACTTTTTCCATTTATTTTATTTGCAAGTCTAACATATGAATCTAATCATAATAAAGAATTAAAATTATTAGAATCATTAGATATTGAATCCTCTTTTTTAAATGATCCAATTATGAATGAGATGCGAATTAAAAATTTAAGCATCTCAAAAAATAAACATTTTTTTAAAACTATGAGTGATGCTTATATTTTTATACCCACTATAAAAAATCTACTAAATAAACACAATATACCTCAAGAGTTTTTATATTTAGCTATGGCTGAATCAAATTTTAAAACTAAGGCTTACTCAAATAAAAAAGCATCAGGTTTATGGCAGTTTATGTCAGGTACTGGTAAATTATATAATCTTAAAATAGATAAATATGTAGATGAAAGACGAGACTTAATAAAATCGACTAAAGCTGCTTCAAAATATCTTTCATATTTACATAAGCGATTTGGAAAGTGGTATCTTGCTGCTATTGCTTACAACTGTGGTGGTGGTAGATTAAGTAAAGCTATCAAAAAAGCTGGTAGTGATAAGTTGTCTATTTTATTGGATGAAGATAAAAAATATATTCCTAGGGAGAGTCGCTACTATATTAGAAAGATAGTAGCACTAGCATTAATAGGTACCGATGAACAATTTATGCTTAAAAGTGAGTATGAGTACCTTTTAAATCGTGCAAATGCTTATTCAATCGCTACGATAAAGCTTCCTCGTGGAGAATCTATTAGAAGGGTTTCTAAGCTTTTAAAGATACCTCTTAAGGATTTACAAAAACTAAATAGACATTTAAAATATGATTTTGTTCCACCCTATGCTGATGATTATGATATTTATATCCCTTATATCAAGTTATCTGAATTTAAGCAAAATTATTTTAAAGAACCAATACAAAATATTTATAAGGTTCATATAGTACGAAGTGGTGATAATCTTTCTTATATTGGTAAAAAATATGGTGTTTCATATAAGGTAATTAAAGACTTTAATAAATTAAAAACTAATAGATTAAGATTGAGACAAAAGCTTATAATACCAATAGATAGTAGTAGAAAAATCGCAAAACTTGATACGAAATCTTATTATATGGTTAAAAGAGGAGATTCATTGGAGTCTATTTCTAAGATGAAAAAGATAAGTATTAGAAATATTAGACTATTTAATCACATCGATGGTAGTTTAATAAAAATTGGAGATAGGTTAAAGTTATATGAATAAAATATTTTTAATTGTTTTAATAATTTTTGGATTGTTTTTATCTGGATGTAGTACAAAGTCAAGATATGCTAACTATAAATATAGTGGCTCGGAAACTAGAACTTATTCTTCAAATAAAAATGATTACAATACCCAGATGAGTAAAAAAGCATATAAGCATCCGACAATGAGATCTTATGTTATTTATGGTGTAAGATATTATCCTAAAGATGTAAGAGTTGGTGATAAATTTAGTGGTAATGCAAGTTGGTATGGACCTGATTTTCATGGAAAATCTACATCCAATGGTGAGAAATACAATATGTATGAAATGACAGCTGCTCACAAGACACTACCTATGAATACGGTTGTAAGAGTAGTAAATAAAAAAAATGGTTTAAGCACAGTTGTTAGAATTAATGATAGAGGACCATTTATTGCCACTAGAATTATCGACTTATCAAATACAGCTGCTAGAAAAATAAAGATGATTGGAGCAGGTACTGCACCTGTAACAATAGAAGTTTTAGGTTTTTACTCTAAAAATAAAAGAAGAAGTACAGTAAAACCAAAACCGATAAAATATAAAAGAATAACCACAACTACGTCAATAAAACATAGTGAAACTGCAACATATGCATTACAAATAGCTTCATTTACAAATATTGAAGGGGCGATGAAAATTCAAGAACAGCATGATAATACTGATGGATACAAAACAATTATAAAAGATGTTCAAAGCGATAGTGGAAGACTTTTTAAAGTTTATCTAAGAGGTTTTGAAAGTGAACAAGAGATTAGAGATTATAAAGAAAATAGCGATTTTAGCAACTCATTTATAGTAAGAGAGGATTAAAAATGATACAAAAAACAAGAACAACAAAAGAAACAGATATAACAATTTCACTCTATATAAATGGTACAGGAAAAAGTAATATAGATACAGGTGTTGGATTTTTAGACCATATGCTAGAGAGTTTTTCAAAGCACTCTTTGATTGATTTAGATATTAGATGTAAAGGTGATACACATATTGATGATCATCATAGCGTTGAAGATGTTGGTATAGTTCTTGGTTCACTTTTAGCAGAAGCTATCTATCCAGTTAAAAATATGGAACGCTTTGGAAGTGCAAATATTGTTATGGATGAGGCATGTGTAAGTTGTGATTTAGATCTTAGTAATCGTCCTTTTTTAGTTTATGAACTTAGTGTTGCTGGAAAAGTAGGGCAGTTTGATACTGAACTTGTAGAAGAATTTTTTAGAGCCTTTGTTTTAAATGCTAAAATCAGTACACATATCATAGAACTTCGTGGTAAAAATAAACATCATATTATTGAGGCTGCTTTTAAATCTGTTGCAGTTGCTATTCGTAGAGCAACAACAAAAAATGAAAGAGTTGGAATTCCCAGCACTAAAGATGTATTATGATTAAGTTAATTGTTTTAGATGTTGATGGGTGTCTAACTGATGGTAAAATAATATACTCAGCAGACTCTAGTGAAAGTAAAAATTTTAATGTAAAAGATGGGCTTGGTATAAGCACATGGATTAAGATGGGTCATCAAGTGGCCATCATAACTGGTCGCCAATCTAAAATAGTAAAAAAAAGAGCTGATGAACTTGGTATCGTACATCTTTTTCAAGGTATAAAAGATAATGATAGAGTTTTAAAAGAGTTAGTGAAATCTCTTGATTTAAAATTTTATGAAGTTGGAGCAATTGGTGATGATTTAAATGATTACCATATGCTAAATCTTGTTGGTAGAAGTTTTACACCAAAAGATGGTGTAAAAGAGATAGCTTCTGTTGTCAATACTGTTTTAAATCACAATGGTGGTGATGGTGCAGTAAGAGAGATGATTGATATTTTAGTTGATGAAAACGATCAAAAAGATAAATTTATGAGTGTATGGATTTAAAGTGAATATAAATATATTTTTTCTTTTAATTATTGGTGGATTGTTAACAATTTTTATTGCATTTACACCCATAGATATAAAAGAAAGAGCAAATAAAGAGATTCCCATTTTGGAGTTAACAGAGTTTAAATTGACTGAGTTAAACTCTAAAGGTTTATCAAGTACAATGGAAGGCTCAACGGGGTTAAGATATACAGATAGATATTTTATTACAAATCTTGATTATACTGATAATACGGAAAAATATTTGGCAAATATAAAATCTAAAGATGGTTTATATAAAAATGATATAATAGATTTAAATGGAGATGTAGTTTATCATAGAGAGGATGGGTTTACATTTAAAACACAAAAAGCTAGATATAATAAAAAAACAGATATTGTACAAGCTCTTACGAAATATGTGTCATATATGGATGGAAATAGAGCTACGGGCTCATCAATAGAGTATAATAATGCTTTAGGATTGACTAAATCCAAAAATATTATTGCAAATTATAAATTAAAAGAGAGATAAATATGAAACACCTTATATTGTTTGGCTTATTATTAACAACAAGTTTACTAGCACAAGATTTACAAGTAAAGTCTAAGACATTTCATGCTGATGAAAAGTTAGGGATTTCTGTTTTTGAAGGTGATGTGAATATAATTAAAGCTAGTGATGAGCTTAATGCTTCAAAAGTTACAATCTATACAGATGATAAAAATCAACCAACAAAATTTATAGCAGAGGGGAAAGCCTCTTTTACAATTTTATCTGAAGAGGGTTCTTTGTATAAAGGAAAAGCTCATAAAGTTATTTATTTTCCAAATAAAAAAGAGTATCATTTTTTTAAAAATGTTCATTTAAAACAGATAAATGAAAAAAAAGAAATTATTGGTGATGAAGTTATTTTAAAAACTATTGATGGTAAAGCATATGCAAAAGGTGACAAAGAAAAACCAGTTATTATGATTTTTAAAATGCCTAAAAAAGATGACAAGAAAAATGATAAAAAATAATATGATAGATATAGTTGATGCAAAATTCATAACATCTGCACCAAATGTAGCTTCTGCTCCAGAGTCTGAAGTACAAAATGAAGTTGTTTTTATGGCTAGATCAAATGTTGGAAAAAGTTCTTTGCTTAATGCACTAACAAACCACAAAGGTCTTGCGAAAGTTTCTTCAACACCAGGTAAGACTAAGCTTATAAATTACTTTGATGTAACATTTATGGATAGAGAAAATTCTGAAAAAAGTATTGTAAAGTTTGTTGATTTACCTGGTTTTGGTTATGCAAAAGTTGCTAAATCAGTAAAACATGGCTGGGAAAAAAATCTCACTGATTATATTTCACAAAGAGAACAGATTAAATTGTTTATCCATCTTATAGATTGTAGGCATCCACATTTAGATATAGATACTGATGTTAATGATTTTTTACAAAATAATTGTGGTGAATCTCAATATATTTTACAAATATTTACAAAAATTGATAAGTTAAATCAAAAAGAACAAAGTGCTTTAAGAAGAGAATTTCCACATGCCATGATGGTATCTAGTTCAAAAAAAAGAGGGATGCAAAAAGCAATTAAAGTTATATATGATATTTTGCATGAAAAGATAGATGAAGACTGAATATAAAAAAGCATCACTTTGTGACATATCTTCCATGCAAGAACTTGTTTCTCCAGAGGTGGAGTCTGGTGTAATCTTAGAGAGAAGTGATGATGAGATTGCAACAAATATCAGGTCTTATACCTTAGCTTATGAGAATGGTCAGCTTATCGGATTTTGTGCTTTACATATTCATACTTCATCACTTGCCGAGATTAGATCACTTATAGTAAAAGATGGATTTAGGAGTAGAGGTATAGGAGAAAATCTTATAAATATTTGTATAGATGAAGCCCAAACACTTGGCTTACAAAAGCTTATATCATTAACATATAAACAATCATTTTTTGAAAAACTTGGATTTACCGAGATTCCAAAAGAATCAATCCCTTAACATAAAATCTGGGCTGATTGTATTAAATGTAAACACTTCCCAATATGCAACGAAGTATCCCTAATCAAAAATCTATAAAAAATTCATTTATATACATTGTTTTATTCATTGTATATGAGAGTTTAAGTAGTATCTACCTATTTTTACCACCACTTTTTGGTGTTTTATTTGTTCTTTTAATCAATGCACTAAATAAAAATGATACGATTTCGGTTGTTTTAATCGCTTTTTGTCTGATTATTTTTGAGGTTGAAAAAGGTTATATACTTTTTAGTTCTATTATCTATTTGCTAATGATTTACAAATTTGTTTTACCAAAGATAATTCAAAATACTAGTTGTGATTCATGTATAAAAATATCTTATATTTTATTTGCTTATATTGGTTTTTATCTAGTTAATGCTTTTTTTTCAAATATATTTTTATTACCACCACCAAGTGTTAATTACTATATAATTTACTATATAGTAATTGAATTTTTTATAGTGAGTTTATTATGAAAATAAAATTTATACTTTTCGTTTTTATATCAATTTGGTTAGCTCTAATTGTGAGAGTTTTTTTCCTTGCTATTGAGTCAAATAGTTATTATGAAAGATTATCTTTAAGTAACACTATAAAAAAAGAAAAAATTGCTCCAGTTCGAGGAGAGATACTAGATATAAAAAATAGACCTATAGCTATAAATAAACTTGGATTTAAAATACAGCTAAAACCACATCTATTATCTAAAAAAAATATTCATATATTTAATGAAGAGATAGATAATTTAATAAGGCTTTTACCAAAGCTAGATAAAGAAAAAATTATAAAAAATTATAAGAAAAAAGATTCTTATTATAATCATAATTTTATAGATATTGTTCATTTTATACAGTATAAAGATATTATATCTGTTTATACAGAACTCAATTTAAGAAAAAATGTAAATATCGCATCTGCACCAAAAAGATATTATCCATATAATAGTATTGGCGCTCATGTAATAGGTTATGTTTCTCGTGCAAATAGACGAGATATTGAAAAAGACAAAATATTAGAGTTGATTGGTTACACTGGTAAAACAGGTATCGAGAAGCAATATAATAAATTTCTTGAAGGTGAAGCTGGATATAGAAAAATAAAAATAAATGCAAGTAATCAAGAGATTATGGAGTTATCTTATAAAAAAGCTTTGGAGCATAGAAAATTAATATTAGGTTTAGATATTGAATTACAAAAATATATTTCTAAACTATTTGAACATAAGGCTGGTGCAGCAATAGTTATGGATATAAATGGATCGATTTTATCTGCTAGTAGTTATCCTGCTTATGATTTAAATCTTTTTGTATCAGGTATGTCACATGCCACATATAATAAATTGGCAAATAATATTGAACATCCATTTACAAATAAACTTATAAATGGCTTGTATCCTCCTGGATCTACAATTAAAACAGGGCTTGGTCTTATATATATAACAACAGATTTAAATGAAAAATCCTCTTTTACTTGTAAATCTAACCTTCCCTTAGGTAGTAGAATCTATAGATGTTGGAAAAAAAGAGGGCATGGTGTTACCAATATAACAAAAGCTATTAGAGAGAGTTGCGATGATTATTTTTATAAAGGCAGTTTATTAGTAGGTAATAAAAAAATGAGTGAAGGGTTGATACGATATGGATTAGCTACTAAAACAGGGGTAGATTTACCAAATGAATTTATAGGTATAGTTCCCTCAAGAGAATGGAAAAGAAAAAAATATAATAGAAGTTGGAATTTAGGAGAAACGGTAAATACCTCTATAGGGCAAGGTGATTTTCTTGTAACACCTTTACAAATGGCTCAGTTTACTGCTTTAATGGCCACAGGAAAGCTACCAACACCACATTTTGCTAAATATATTGGAGATAAAGAGTATAAAATAGAGATAAAAGATGTATTTACTCAAAAAGAGAAAGAAAAACTACCAATAATACAAAAAGCAATGTATGAAGTTTGTAATCACCCACGAGGAACAGCAACACATTATCTAAGTTCAAAGATTACTATAGCTGGAAAAACTGGAACAGCTCAGGTAGTAGCTATTAAGCAAGATATTGAAAAAAGAAAACTAGAGCATGAATTAGCTTACTATAATCGTTCACATGCTTGGTTTACATCTTATGGACCATACAAAAAACCAAAATATATAGTAATGGTAATGGTTGAACATGGTGGACATGGTGGAGCAGCAGCTGGTGGTATGGTTTCAAAAATATATAACTGGCTTCTTGAAGAAGAGTATATAGATAAAGCTTACAAGAAAAAGTAAGCTTTATCTATTTTTATAAAACTGAATTTTGAATAAAAAGAGCTAAAATAATTAGTAGAAAAATAGCACCAGCTTTATTATAAAGCTTATTTGCTAAAATAAATAATAGCGTAATAGAAGCAGCTATCATTATTAACATATCAAATTTTGTTGCTACAAGGTCAACAGTTAGTGGGTTTACAAGTGAAGCAGCACCTAAAACCATAGAAAAGTTAGCTACATTTGAACCAATAATATTTCCTATACTCATCTCTGCATTACCTTTTTTAACAGCTACTAAAGATACTACAAGCTCTGGAAGTGATGTACCTAAAGAGATAAGAAAGATACCGATAATCCATTCACTGATACCAAAATCTCTTGCTATATTTGTTCCACTCTCTATTACAAAATTTGCCCCACCAATAGTTAGAGCAAAACCT
>JAIOSY010000098.1 GCA_021107375.1 Sulfurimonas sp. | reverse complement strand
AAGTAAAATAATTCCACTTAGAGTATAACTTTTATAATAGATTACCATCACTAAGAAGATAAGAATAAGTGCAGAGATAAAGGCAGCTCCAAGTTCAACAAATGTATCAAGAGTAACTTCCATCTCTCCATCCCATAGTAGCTTATAAACTTTTAGTGTTTCTTTATCTGTTAATTTTAAATTAAAAAGTCCTATTTTTTCTATATTATACTGATCTGTAAATGTATTTAGTATTGTATCTCTAGCCTCTATTAGTGGATATACTTGAGATACCATATCTGTTTCAGCCATAACATTTGTCATTTGGTGTAGATTTTTACTCATAATCATAGGATTTGAATCTTTATGATTTATAGTTACTAACTCTGTTATAGGTATCAGCATACCCATTTGATTCATAAGTTTTAAAGAGGCTAATTTTACTTTTATAGCATTAATGTCTTTTGATGAAAACTTTTTAGACTCTTTGCTTAATGATAAGTAGATTGGAATTTGTTCATTATATTTATCTGAATTTTTAACAGATATTTCCATCCCTTCAAAGGCTAGATATAAAATATTGTTTAATTGTTTTATATCAACACCTGAACGGGCTACTTTTGTACTATCAACATGTATCTCATATGTATCATAAATTTCATCAACCATTGTATCTATATCTACAAGACCTTCAGTATTTTTAAATACATCTTTAACTTTATGTGCTAAATCTCTAGTACCATCAGCATTATCTCCATATATCTCTGCAACGATTGCCGCCATTACAGGAGGTCCAGCTGGTGGTTCAACGAAAGATATAGAAGTGTCTTTAAAGATAGCTTCACAGTTTTTTTGAATAGGTTTTCTCATTCTTTGAACCATCATAAATGATGGTTCAACTCTATCATGTTTTTTTGTTAAATTTAAAACTATTTCAGCAACATTTTCAGAATTTTTAAAATGTGAACCTTTAATAAGTCCAGCAAAATCAAGAGGAGAGCCTGTTCCTAAAAATACTTCAATATCTAATACCTCTTTCTCTTTTTGAACAAAACCAACGACACAGTCTGTCACTTGTTTTGTTTGAGAAATTGAACTTCCATTTGCTAATGTTGTATATATAGTAAATGTATCATTATTTTTACCTGGAAGCATCTTTGCTAAAACTATTTTAGTTGGTGCTATCATCATAACTGAAACTATAAAGGCAAGAAGAGTAAGTATCAATATAAATCTTCTTTTTGTTGGGCTTTGAATCGATTTTAAAACAATATTTTCAAATTTTTGTAACATTAATGATCTCCTTTTTTGGAGTGATCTGGTTTTTTAAGCATTCTAACTGCTAGGTATGGTGTAAATATATAGGCTACAAAAAGTGAAGCTATAAGTGATACTGGAACATTTGCAGGTATTGGTTTCATAAATTGACCCATCATCTGTCCAACGAAAGCCATCGGTACCATTGTCATAATAATAGCTAAAGTCGCGATATTTGTTGGTGGTCCAATCTCATCAGTTGCTTTAATCATTAAATCATCAGCAGATTCGTGTGCTGATTCTGCAGAGTGATAATGTCTATGAATATTTTCAATAACAATAATAGCTGCATCAACAAGTAGTCCAAGAGATAGTAAAAAGGCAAATAGTGTGATACGGTTAATTGTCTGATTCGTTAAATAAGCTATAAAAAGTGTTATAGCAAAAATGGCTGGAACTGTAAAAGTAACGATAAGAGATTCTCTCCAGCCTAAGACAAATGTTAATACAATAGCAATAATTACTATTGATAAAAGAAGGTGAAAAACAAGTTCGTTTACAGCTTCATTTGCTCTTTCACCATCATTTCTAGTGATTACATAGTTGATACCGTTTTGTGCTAAGTATTCTTTATATGTTTCAAGTTCTTCTTTAACAGCCTCTGCGATAAGAACAGCATTTGTACCTTGAAGTTTTGATACTGTTAATGTTACTTGATCTTGAAGTTTTGAAAAACTACCTTTGTCATCTTTTATACTTACTAAGGCTGATTTGAAATTTTGAATATCATATGATTTTTCCACTTTTGCAATTTGGTGTAAATATATAGGTGAACCCATATATTGAGCTACAATAATATTATCTATATCTTTTTCAGTCTCTATTGCATTTTTAATTCCAAGCATAATTATTTCATTATCTTTTGTTGAGTTTTTAGTAGCTGGAACATTGTATGATAATGACTGAACCGCTTTCATTATTTGACCCATTGATAGGTTGTATCCAGAGAGTTTATTTAAATCAACTTCTATATTAAATTGAGTTTTATTTCCACCTTTAATTTTGGTAACAGCAACATTTTCTAGACCATTTATATGATGTTGAATATTTTTTACAGCATCATACAATTCAGTTTTATTAATTTTTTCATTATTAGAATAAAAAGCTACTGATACTATAGGTATATCAATATCAATATCTAGTGGTTTAATAATAGGATTCATTGCTCCTTTTGGAAACATATCTGAGTTTTGCATAATTTTGTCATAAATCTTTAGATTTGAATCCGCTTTCTCTTCACCAATATAAAAAGCTGCATTAACGATAGCTACATTATCAAGAGCCATACCGTATATATGCTCAATACCTTTTACCTCTTTTAGTTTTCTCTCTAGTGGTCTAACTATAACTTTTTCAACTTGAGCAGCATTTGCTCCAGGTAGTGCAACTATTATAGTTGAGCCACTTACAACCATTTGAGGATTTTCCTCTCTAGGCATAATAATTAGAGATAGATAGCCAATAGCGATTAAAAAAACACCGAGAACAATCGTTAGAGGATTTCTTAAAAATGCTTTTGCTAACTTTCCTGCAATATCTTTTGGTTCATATGGTTTTGTATGATTCATATACCTCTACCTTAGTTTATATCTACTGTCGCATACATACCTGGATATACTGACTTATTTGTATTTTTAAATGATACTTTAATTTTAAAAGAGTGTGTCATTGGATTAGAGTTTGGAATAATTGCACTAATAGTACCTATACTTTTAATTTTAAGTGACGGAATATTTACAGTAACTTTTTTACCATGTTGAATAAGAAGTAAATTACTCTCCGCAATTTCAGCAGAAATTTTTAAGTCGCTTAAATCAGATAAAACAATAGCTGGCATACCAGGCATTGCCATCTCTCCAACTTTAATATTTTTAGCTACGATAACACCATCGTTTGGTGCTTTTATATTTAAGTATTTGTATTGGTTTTTAACTTCTGCTAGTTGAGCTTCAGCTTGAATAACTTGTTTTTTTGCAATATCTATCATGTTTGCAAGATTTAGTTCAGCAAGTTGAAGGTTTTCAACTTCAAACTTTGAAACCATGTCTTTTGCCAAAAGTCTTTTATGTCTTTCAAGGTTTAGTTTTACATTTGTATATTGGTTTTGGTACATTTGAAGAGAAAGTTTGGCTTGTGAAATTCCAAGTTTAACTTGTATAATAGCAGAATCTATCTCTTTAGAATCGATCGTATAAAGAAGTTGCCCTTTTTTAACGCGTTCACCCTCAGATACTTTTACTTCTGTAACAAAGCCCATAAAACGGCTAGTTATCATTTTTTGATTATCTGAGATAACACTTCCTGAGAGTGTTAAAGTCTCTGCTATTAGTGAAGCACCAAGTGCTAGTATCATTAAAAGTTTTTTCATTATTTTTGTTCTCCATTTGCTAGTTTTTCTAGTGCGAAAATTCTTTCATTTCGCTTATTGTGTGCCATTTGTAACTCTAGTATTTTTTGAATTTGTTCTGATTGTTTGATGATTACATCACTCATTG
>JAIOSY010000250.1 GCA_021107375.1 Sulfurimonas sp. | reverse complement strand
GCAACAAGTTTTTCAACCCCAGTTCCAACCATAGGAGAATGTGGTCTTAAAAGAGGTACTGCTTGACGCTGCATATTTGAACCCATTAATGCACGATTGGCATCATCATGCTCAAGGAATGGAATAAGTGAAGCTGCTACACCAACAACCATATGCGAAGAAAGATCAGCAAATTCACAATCAGTTACCTTACCATTTAAAATTTCACCATCTTGTCTAATAGTTATTATTGATGTGTCAAACTGACCATCTTTATCTAAAGTATTTGAAGCAGCTGCAATTTTCACACCCTCTTCTTGAGTAGCTGTTAAATATACAACTTCATTTTGAATAACACCCTCTTTTACTACTTTATATGGAGCTTCGATAAATCCATGCTCATTAACTTTAGAGTAGGTTGCAAGAGTATTAATTAGACCAATATTTTGACCCTCTGGAGTCTCAACAGGACAGATTCTACCATAGTGAGTTGGGTGAACATCACGAACTTCAAATCCAGCTCTCTCTTTAACAAGACCACCCTCACCAAGTGCCGAAAGACGACGCTTATGAGTAACCTCTGATAGTGGATTCGTTTGATCCATAAACTGAGAAAGTTGTCCACCTGAGAAAAATTCCATAATTGTTGAAGTAATCATTTTTGAATTAATCAAATCATGAGGCATAAGGTCTTGCATTGGTCCACTCATCGTCGCTAATTTATCACGAATCGCTTTTTGCATCTTAATAAGACCATTATGTAACTCATTACCTAAAAGTTCACCAATAGAACGAATACGACGATTTCCTAAGTGATCTCTATCATCAATATGACCTTGACCATTTTTAACTTTAATAACATATTTAACAGACTCTATAATATCTTCATGTGTTAAAACAGTTATATATTCAGGTATATCCATACCAAGCTTATGATTCATTTTCATACGACCAACACGAGTTAAATCATATCTCTCAGGATCAAAAAACAATTGATTTACAAAAGCTTTTGCAGCCTCTTTAGTAACTGGTTCACCTGGTCTCATAACCTTATAAATACGAATTGCAGAAAGATGATTTTCATCTTCAATCTCTTCAGTTTGTTTAAGTAACTTAAGTGAATCAGCATCAGCATTAAACGCATTAATAACTGAACTATCAACACCATCAGCTAAATCATTAGCAATTTTAAATTCGTTAACACCAATTTCAGCCATTTTTTTAAGTTTAGATTCATCAATATGAGTCATAGTATCAAAAAGAATTTCACCTGTTTGGGGATCAATAATTGGTTCAGCTAAATAACGATCTACCAATACCTCTAATGGGTACTGAACTTCAGTTAAACCATCATCAACAAATTTTTGTGCTTTTTTCACTGAAAGTCTTTTTCCAGATACAACTAAAATATTAGAATCCGTATCTAGTAAATCATAATTTAATCTTCCAATATAATCTGTTTGTTTAAAATCAATAGAAAATAAATTATCATTTATTTTGATTGTTTGAATAGGATAAAACAATTTTAAAATATCTTGTTTTGAGTAACCTAAAGCACGGAACATAATAGTTACAGGAACTTTACGACGCTTATTAATTCTCATATACAAAATATCTTTTGGATCATATTCAAAATATAACCATGAACCACGATCTGGAATAATCTGACCAGTATAAATCAATTTATTTCCAGCAGTAGTTGATTCCTCTTCTTTAAAAATAACACCTGGTGATCTATGAAGTTGATTTACAACAACTCTCTCAACACCATTAATAATAAAAGAAGTTCTATCTGTCATTAGTGGAATATCACGAACAAATATACTTTGTTCTTTAATATCCTTCACACCTAGTTTCTCTTTAGTATTTTCATCTCTGTCCCAAAGAACAAGGCGAGTTTTCATTCTTAAGCTTACTGCATAAGTAAGACCACGCTCCATACATTCTCTTACTGTATATTTTGGCTTTCCAACTTCAGAACCAATATACTCAATAGTAAGTCTATTTTGAGCATCATGAATTGGAAAAACTGATTGAAATACATTTTCAATTCCACTGTCAGTTCTATCTTTATCTTCTAACATAAGAAATTTATCATAAGAACTTTGTTGTAGTTGTAGTAAATTCGGTACTTCAATTTGCTGAGGAGTTTTAGAGAAGTCTACACGAAGACGGTTTCCGGAGTATAAAGTGTTTAACATAGGCTACCTCGATAAGTAATTAGTATCATATTCAAGCGTCCTTGAATAGATTAAGGGGCTCTAAAATAGAGCTTTTATTTTATAGTGCTTATAAACGACATAAGGGCACTTTTGCCAAGAGAGTAAATTCTCTTCGCAAAAGCGCCCATTTTTCCTATTAATAAGGAAGCATCCAAAAAGAATTTAATTCTTTTTGGATGTACGGTCCGTTAGACCTATTTAACTTCTACTGTTGCACCAGCTTCTTCTAGAGCAGCTTTAGCTTCTTCAGCAGCATCTTTATCTACAGCTTCTTTGATTGTAGATGGTAAACCTTCACAAGCTTCTTTAGCTTCTTTTAGTCCTAAACCAGTAAGAGCACGAACAGCTTTAATAACACCAATTTTCTTAGCACCAACATCAGTTAATACTACATCAAATTCAGTTTTTTCAGCAGCAGCTTCACCACCAGCAGCAGCTCCACCAGCTACAGCAACAGGTTGTGCAGATACACCAAATTTTTCTTCAAATTCTTTTACTAATTCAGAAAGTTCTAATACTGAAAGTCCTGAAATAAATTCTAATACGTCTTCTTTAGTTACAGCCATGTGTAATCCTTTAATTTTTTTATTTAATTTAATAAGTAGAATTGCTTATGCAGATTCTTCTTCTTTTTTTTGTCTTAATGCGTCAAGACCAATTGTAAAGTTCGCAACAGGTGCCATCCAAGTAGCAGCAAGCATTGCAAGTAACTCTTCACGACCTGGAAGTTTAGCAAATGCTTCAACTTTAGCAGCATCAGCAACTTCACGATCAACATATGCAGATTTAATTACAAATAATTCATTTTTCTTAGCAAAATCAGAAACTACTTTAGAAGTAGCAACAGAATCTTCACCCCAAATAAATATATTTGTATCTTTAATATCAATACCAGTTAAGTTAGCTTTTTCAAGTGCGATTGTTGCTAAAGTATTTTTAACAACTTGAACTTTTGCTTCTTTTTCACGAGCTAATTTTCTTAAACCTTCTAAATCAGAAACGCTTAAACCTTTATAGTCACATAGAACTACAGTTTGAGCAGTTTGAAATTCATTTGAAAGCACTTCAATAATCTCAGCTTTTTGTGTTTTTGTCATAAAATTTTTCTCCTTTTAGACAATTCTTCAAACAGGAAAATTAAGTATAAATAAATCTATACACCTATTATCTCTAGTCCATAAAATGCAGTTACCAAAGTAGTAACTTTATAGTGCCTTGGATAAAACCAAGACACTAAAAATTACTTTAGTTTTAACTCAAATTTATTTAATATCTGCTAATTCTGATAAATCAAATTTAATAACTGGACTCATAGTTAAACTAAGAGCAGCATTTTTAATATAACGACCTTTTGCAGATGCTGGTTTTTGTTTGTTGATAGCAGCAACAAAAGCTGTAATATTTTCAGCTATTTTATCAGTATCAAAACTTGCTTTACCGATACCTGCATGGATGTTACCTTTTTTATCAACTCTAAATGCAACTTGACCACCTTTAACATTGTTAACAGCAGTAGCAACATCTGGTGTAACAGTACCAGTTTTAGGGTTAGGCATTAAACCTTTTGGCCCTAAAATACGACCAATCTGACCAACAAGTCCCATACAATCAGGAGCAGCAACAACTACATCAAAATTGAAGATTCCCTCTTTGATTTGTGCAACTAAATCATCAGTTCCAACGATATCAGCACCAGCTGCTTTAGCTTCATCAGCTTTAACACCTTTAGCAAATACTGCAACACGAACAGTTTTACCAGTTCCATTAGGAAGTACAATTGCACCACGAACCATTTGGTCAGCATGTCTTGGATCTACATTTAAATTCATTGCAATTTCAATAGTCTCATCAAATTTTGCACTCTTTAAATCTTTCATTGAAGCCGATGCTTCAGCTACAGTGTAAGCTTTTGTATTATCAATTTTTTCTAATAATGATTTATATCTTTTACTCATTTTCAAATTTCCTTATAAATTCTTCCACACTATTTTAAATCACTGTGGTATATGATTATAATTTTTAATACTCAACCAAGGAGTACCTAGTCTACTACTTCAATACCCATTGAACGAGCTGTACCAGCTAAAGTATTAGCAGCCATATCTTTATCATCAGTATTTAAGTCAGCGATTTTTGCATCAACAACTTCCATTAATTGAGCACGAGTGATTTTTCCAACTTTATTTTTAAGAGGATTATCAGTACCTTTTTTAAGTCCAGCAGCTTTCATAAGAAGTGCAGATGCTGGTGGTTGCTTAGTGATAAAAGTAAAACTTCTATCTGTATAAACTGTAATTACAACAGGAACTTTAAATCCCATTTTATCTTTTGTTTTTTCATTAAATGCTTTAGTGAATTCCATGATGTTAACACCACGCTGCCCTAGAGCTGGTCCTACTGGTGGTGCAGGGTTTGCTTTACCAGCATCAATATGTAACTTAATATAGTCCATTACTTTTTTTGCCATGTTTGTTTCCTTTTATTTGAGTTAAATTATTTTTTCGACTTGAGTGTAAGAGATATCTACTGGTGTAGCTCTACCAAAAATCGAAACATTAAGTTTTAGAGTACCATGCTCTAAATCATATTCATCCACCGTACCAGTAAAGTTTGCAAATGGACCATCTATAATACGAACAGTCTCACCATTATCAAAAAATACTTTTGGTTTAGGTGCAGCACGATTATTTACACGATCTAAAATTACATTAATATCGTGTTCACTTAAAGGTGTTGGTCTATTTGCTTCACCAATAAAACCAGATACTTTTGGAATTGATTGAACCATATGTTGAATCTCTGTGTTTAAATCAATTTTAGCAAAAACATAACCTGAATAAAGAGATCTTTCTGTTACTTTTTTCTTTCCATCTTTTACTTCAATAACATCTTCAGTAGGAACAATAACTTCTTCAATAAATTCTTGTAATTTAAACTCTTCTATCATATTAAGAATTGCATCTCTTACTTGTCTGTCATTTCCATAAGTCTGAATAGAGTACCATTGATGTGCCATATTAACCCCTTAACCTAAAATCATAGACATAACTGATGACATCAATACATCAACTAATGCTAAAAATGAAGCAACAACAGCAACAACTATAACTACAGCAATATAAGCTTGTTTAACTTGACCCTTTGTAGGAAAAATAACTTTAGTTAATTCTAATTTCGCATTTCTAATGTGTGTACTTATATCCATTTATCTTTTCCTAGAAGATTCATTAATTATAAATAAAGCCCTAAGGACTTACTAATAATAAATGTGTGGCAGGCACAGGGGGACTCGAACCCGCAACACCCGGATTTGGAATCCGGTGCTCTACCATTGGAGCTATGCGCCTAGATGTATAAAGAGAGGGAAACCTTACAGTTTCATCTCTTTATGATTAGTATGCTCTCTACAGAACTTACAATATTTTCTTACTGAAAATTTTTCAGTATGAGTTTTTTTATTTTTTGTTGTGTGATAGTTACGTCTAGTACATTTCTCACAACCTAAGTGAATTGCTTCTCTCATATTACCTTACCTTTAAAGGATTAAATAAATCGCAAAAGCGACTTATTTAATAATCTCTGCAACAACACCAGCACCAACAGTTCTTCCACCCTCACGGATAGCGAAATTAGTACCTTTTTCCATTGCAATTGGGTGAATTAACTCAGCAGTAATACTTACGTTATCACCTGGCATAACCATCTCAGTACCTTCTGGTAAAGTGATTGCACCTGTAACATCAGTAGTACGAACGTAGAACTGAGGACGGTAACCGTTAAAGAATGGAGTATGACGTCCACCTTCATCTTTACTTAGAACATAAATTTCTGCAGTAAATGTAGTGTGTGGAGTGATTGAACCTGGCTTACAAAGTACTTGACCACGCTCAACGTCATCTTTACCTATACCACGAACAAGAATACCACAGTTATCACCAGCTTCACCTTGATCCATCTCTTTACGGAACATCTCAACACCAGTAACAGTAGTTTTCTGAGTATCACGGATACCTACGATTTCTACCTCTTCACCAACTTTAACAATACCACGCTCGATACGACCAGTAACAACTGTACCACGACCAGAGATTGAAAAAACATCTTCAACAGGCATTAAGAAATCTTTATCAGTTTCACGAGTAGGTTCAGGAATATACTCATCAACTTGTTTCATTAGCTCAATAATTTTAGCTGACCAGTCACCAAGTGTACCAGTTTTAGCTTCTTCAAGAGCTTTAAGAGCAGATCCAGCTACGATTGGAGTATCGTCACCTGGGAAATCATACATATCAAGAAGTTCACGAATTTCCATCTCAACTAATTCCATTAACTCTTCATCATCAACCATATCTTCTTTGTTCATGAAAACAAAGATATATGGTACACCAACGTACTTAGCAAGAAGGATATGCTCACGAGTTTGTGGCATAGGACCATCAGCTGCAGAAACAACTAATATAGCACCATCCATTTGAGCAGCACCAGTAATCATATTTTTAACATAATCCGCGTGACCTGGACAGTCAACGTGTGCATAGTGACGCTTGTCAGTCTCATACTCAACATGTGAAGTAGCGATAGTAATACCACGCTCTCTCTCTTCTGGAGCATTATCAATCTGATCATAGTCCATAAGTTCTGCACCATTCGTTACTGCTAATACTGCAGTAATTGCTGCTGTTAATGTTGTTTTACCATGATCTACGTGACCAATAGTACCAATGTTTACATGCGGTTTATTACGCTCAAACTTTTCTTTTGCCATAGTGTCCTCCGACTTTTTATGTGAATTGAAACGGGATTATACCCAAAAATCATTCAATTATTGCTTAAAGTTAGAAAAGTCTTAACTTTATGGTGCTGACGGTGGGAATTGAACCCACGGCCTCTTCCTTACCAAGGAAGTGCTCTACCCCTGAGCCACGACAGCTACGGAGATTTAATAAGCAATAATTGAATAATTCTTTATCTATAATAATATTAGTTTTTTTGTGATTAGATAGCTATATAGCATTTTATATAATAAAATATATATAGTTGTATGAAGTAAGTATAAAAATTGTACTTCAGCTTCCAGAATATTAATGACTTAAATGGAGCGGGTGAAGGGATTCGAACCCTCGACAGCCTGCTTGGAAGGCAGGAACTCT
>JAIOSY010000176.1 GCA_021107375.1 Sulfurimonas sp. | reverse complement strand
TTTCTAAATTTTCAGTAAACTTATAATTAACTCTTAAATTTACAACTTCATATCCATCTTGTTTGAATTCATTTGCTTCATCTGCATAGTAACTACCTTTTGCAAGAAGTTCAGGTGAAATTGTTAATTTAGGTATAGGTCTGTAATCTACAATCAGATTAAGAGTGTGTTTTGATGTTCTTGGAACTTGATTTCCTGACAAATCTGCTGTATCATATATAGCTCCACCCCAACCACCACCTACAACTTGTGTCAAACTATATTTTGTAAATACAGCATCAAGATATGTATATGCTAAATCAAAAGATAATACTTCCTCTTTGTTACTATTTAAAGATAACTCAAAACCTCTACTTCTCATATCTCCAACATTTCCATAGTATAAATCTTCATCTTCATCTGATGCCCAAGTATAACTACCACCAACTAAACCTATATAATCTTTTCTATCTAATTGATAAATAGAAGCACCATAATCAAGTCCAAACTCTTTTCCTATGAAGCCTATCTCATAGTTGTATGTGTTTTCTATATCTATATTTCCTGAAGTTATATCACCTGAACTAACACCACCTTGGTTAGTACTTACTTGTGAGGCTGTCGGTGCTTTGAAACCAGTTGATATGCTTGCATATACATTATGCTGAGAATTAATTTTATAATTTATACCTACTCTATAAGAAAAAGCATCATAAGATGGATCAACATTAAAAGAACTATCAACATTATCTTTATAATCATGTTTGATATTGTCATACCTTGCATTAAGTGTTGTAGTTAATGATGAAAACTGATTTTTTAGTTCCATATAAACTGCATTTACATCTTCATCTACATTACTATCTTCAATAAGGTCACCAACTGTAGTAGTATCTGGTTCTGTTTCATAAGTTAAATTATCAATACTATTCCTTTGTATATCTACACCTGTCATTAATGCAAAGTTACTAAAAGATTTACGATATTCAGTTTTTATACCATTTTGTATCCACTCTTCATCTTTAAATTCAGAATGCCATGTAGGATTATTACGATCACGAGCTGTATAGTTTGTTTTATCATCTTCATATCTATATAGACTTAACATAAAATTTGAATCATCTTCGAAATCTTTTGAATATGTTGCGAATGCTTTGATTAATGTAGTATCATAGTATCCACTATATGAAACCTGTCTTTTACTTGTTGGGTCTTCTTTGGCATCTGTTTCACCTGTAACACTATTACCATCTCCTGTTTCTCTTTTTGTATAATCAAGTCCAAAAATGATATCACTACTATCATCTATATAGTAAGTATATTTACCATTTATAGATTTATGCTTAAGATATGCATCATCCCAATAGCCATCACTATCTCTATAGCTTGCTTGCAGTTGAAGTGCAGAATTTTCAAAACTTTGATTTGTAGAAGCTAAAACTCTTTTGGAATTAAAACTTCCCCTTTCAACTTCAATTTTACTAAAATCTTTACCTTTAGCTCTTTTTGTTGTAATAATTACAGCACCAGCTAATGCATCATTACCATATAGATAAGAAGCACCACCTTTAATTACCTTAATACTAGCGATATTATCTAAATCTACATTGATTTTACCAGTGGTTTCTTGTACAGGAACACCATCAATTACAATTGCAACTCCTGGCTGTTCTCCCATATACTGATGATTACCTACACCTCTAATATGAACTTTTACTATATCCGTTCCTACTTTTGAAACTGTCAAACCAGGTATTGTATTTAGTACATCAGTTATATTTTTTGGATTAAGCTTTTCAATCTCTTCTTCTGTTATTATAGAAACACTTGAAACCTCACTCTTTGTTGACTCAAACTTATCATCAATCGTAGATGACTCAACCTGTATTGTCCCTAAATCTGATGCAGCTAGATTAATTGCTAAAGCACATATAGCTGACAAATAAATTTTTGTTTTCATTTAATAATTCCCTTTATAATTTAAATTTATATATGAAATCTTAACATTAGAGTATTACATTAATGTTAATTATTTATATTTATATTTATATAAGTAATATTTAACTTAATTAGAAAAATATTGTTTTGATATAAAACAATTGCAGTAATATTAAATTATATTTACCACATCTACGATAGTATTACACATTAAAATTAAGGGATTCAAAAAAATAGTATGGCACTAATAGACCTACAAAAAATAAGCAAACACTACTCAGCTCAAAAAATTCTTACAGAAGTTAACTTTCATGTTGATGAGGGTGAAAGAATTGTAATCATCGGTAAAAATGGGAGTGGTAAATCTACTCTTATGAAGATAGTAAATGGAACTCTTGAACATGATGGTGGACGAAGAATCACTCGTAATGATTTAGAGATTAAGATGCTAGACCAAAGACCTAATTTTCAAGATGGACATACAGTTAGAGAAGCTGTTGAAGATGGTCTTCGTGAACTTAATGAGGCAAAGAGTAGATATGATGAGTTATCACTCCTTTTAGCAGATGATTTTGAAAACAAAAAGCTAATTGATGAACATGAAAAAATCTCTAGCTATATTGAACATCATAATGCTTGGAATTTAGATGATAAAATAGAGCGAATCATCCAACACTTTGATTTAAAACAGTATGAAGACAAGCCTATTGATTTACTTAGTGGAGGGGAACAGCGTCGAGTTGCTCTTGCCTCTTTACTTTTACAAAAACCAGATGTTTTACTTCTTGATGAACCTACCAATCATCTTGATGTTTATATGGTTGAGTTTTTAGAGGAATTAATTTTAAAAGAGAAATTTACTCTTGTTTTTATCTCACATGATAGATATTTTATAGATAGAGTTGCTACAAAATCTGTAGAGGTTGATGATTGTGCATTGAGAGAATATAGTGGTGGTTATAGTAACTACTTGACCCAAAAAGCAGAGTGGATTAGAACTTTACAAAAACAACATGACAACCTTTTAGGTGTTCTAAAAAGAGAAAATGAGTGGTTCGCTCGTGGTGTTAGAGCAAGACTTAAACGAAATGAAGGTCGAAAAGAACGACTTATGGATTTAAGAGAAGAAGCTAAAACGAACCCTGCTCA
>JAIOSY010000281.1 GCA_021107375.1 Sulfurimonas sp. | reverse complement strand
GTAAATAAAACCTTTTTAACCATTACTATACCGTACTTTCAAGCACTTTTTAGACACCATTATTTTACTTTAAATCACATTTTAATATGGAACATATTTATAAAATTGCTACTGCTTTAAACGTAGAAATTTGTGAGTTCTTTAAAGATATTAAAACTACATCTTAGGCATAAACTCCTCTAAAACTTTCAAATCTGAATAACTGTGATTTAAATCATTTAGAAATATTAGTATTACTAGATTAAATTGTACTTTAAAAAAATATGCCAAATTTACCAAATTGGGAACTATCAAAAGATATTTATACGCCAATTCAAATAGTAAGTGCAACACCTGATTAAACTGCTACATAAGATTTCGTAATTGTATCGAAAAATACTTCTGCTGGTGTTTTGTATCCAAGTATCTTCCTTGGATTACGATTTAGTTTGTTCTGAACTTCAACAATTTGCTCATCTGTAATATTATTAAATGGCATCTTTTTTGGAAAATATAATCTTCTAATGCTTGTAAATTTTTATTTACTTCACCATATCAAATATCAAGTGCAACTACAAAATACTCAAATGAATTATTTTTCAAAATAATTATAGTCTTTTTAATTCTATTAATAATTTATTGTGATTAGAAGAGATATAATCACAGTAATATATAAACTTATAAGGAGACTGCTTCATGATTAGAGTAGAGTTTTTAGGACCGATACAAAAAAATGCCCTTGAAATAGAGATTACCAATCTAAAAGAATTAGCTAAAATACTACAAGAAACACCAGAGATGACAGAATGGTTAGAAAATTCTGCAGTAGCTGTTAATGACACAATTGTAACATCGCTCGATATAGAACTAAAAGATGGGGATAAGATTTCTATGCTTCCTCCTGTTTGTGGTGGATGATAGATGTTAAACATTTATGATGGTGCCTTAGATGTACCTAAAATTTTAGAAGACTGGTATAAAGAAGAATCTACAAGTAACTATGGTGCGTATATCCCTTTTATTGGAACAGTAAGAGAAGAGGATGGAATTGACGGACTTAGTTTTGATATTTATGAACCTATTTTAGAAAACTGGTTTAATGTCTGGCAAGAAAAAGCAAAAGCAAAAGGTGCGATTATAAAAATGGCTCATGCTCGTGGTGATGTTTTACTTCATAAATCATCTTATATCTCTTGTGTTTTTTCACCAAAAAGAAGAGTCGCATTAGAATTTATAGATGAATTTGTTGAGGATTTTAAAGCCTCTGCACCTATTTGGAAATATGACCTTATAGATGGAAAAAGAGTCTATGCACTTGATCGCTCTACTGCGATTAAGGGCAGTGGTATTTTAGGAGTTAAATAGTGAACTTTTTATCATATGAAACAAGTCAAAACATGTTAGATTTACTAGAGGTAAATTCAAGTAGAAATGAAAATATTCCACTTAGTTCAACTTTAGGAAGAGTTTTAGCACAAGATATAGTTGCAAAAGAAAATGACCCAAAATTTCCTACTGCATCTATGGATGGATATGCTGTCATTCATGCTGATTTAGATTTAGAATCTATAACTATCTTAGGTGACAATCCTGCTGGACATGATGAAACAAGATTAGTTACCAATGGGACTTGTATTAAGACATTTACTGGTTCTAAAATGCCAGAAGGTGCAGATACACTTATTCAAATAGAAAATGTAGATAATCAAGATGGAAAAATTACTATAGAAGAGAAAGTTCCTCTTGGTTCATCTGTCCGTCCTATTGGCGAAGGATATAAAAAAGGTAATGTATTAATTAAAAAAGGTACTAAGATTAGTTTTGCTGAAATTGGTGTTATGGCTGGTTTAAATAGGGTTATGGTAAATGTGGCAGTTAAACCTCGTGTTGCAGTTATAGCAACTGGTAGTGAGATTTTAGATCTTGGTCAAGAGAGTGATAACCCAGCACAAATCAGAAGTTCAAATAATTATACCTTAGCTGCTTTATTTGAGTCAGCTGGTGCAGAAGTAATTCAACTTGGAACTGTTGGAGATGACAGAGATTCCATTATGCAAACCTTTGAAAATGCTCTTGCATCTGCTGATATACTTGTGAGTACAGGTGGAGTTAGTGTTGGTGATTATGATTTTGTAAAAGATATAGTTCCTCGTCTTGGTGCAGAAGTCATTTTTAAAGGTGTTGGCATTAAACCAGGTCGCCATATTATGGTAGCTCAAAGAGAAGATAAATTTGTCTTAGCCCTTCCTGGATTTGCATATTCATCAACTGTAACTTCTATCCTTTATGCTCTTCCTCTTATTTCAAAAATGCTAGGTAAAGAGATTGCATATAGAACTGTTGAAGCAAAACTAAGTGAAAACTTTAAAAAGAGAAGTCGTTTTACAGAGTTTACTGCCTGTAATATTACAATAGAAGATGGTGAATACTTTGTAAATTTTGATGGTAAGAAGGTTGGTAGTTCTGCAATATTAACTAATATGCTAAATAATAGTGCCTTAATGATAACAAGTGAAGATGATAATAACCTTGAAGAGGGTACTTTTGTAAATGTAATTCTTCTAGAAAATTTCTAATTCATATTTACAAAAAATTGAAAGCTAGCGTTACGCTCAAAAAGGAGTGTAGCGTGAAATTTAAAATCTGAAATATACTTCATAACATCATTTTGATTTTTAACGTCTCTGGAATTTACCTGAAGCAATTTATCCCCAAGTTTTAAACCATAATTCTTTTTACTTTTATCTATTTTTATAAGATATAAATTTTTATCAAAAGTCAAACTATACTGCTCTAAATATGTTTCAATTTTATATCCACCACTTAATCTTTTTTGACTTTTTACTTTTATATTTATAGTTTTATTATCTCTTTTTACTTTTACATTATGCATTGAACCTATTTTAACAAAAAGTATTTTCTGCATTAAAGTTGAACTATATTTAATCTTTTTTCCATCCATAGATAAAATATAATCACCTTTTTTAAATGGATTATTTTTCATAAAAGGGTCATAAGAAACCACTTTGATACCTTTATTTGTATCTTTTACTCTTATCCCTATATCTGAATATCTAATATCTTTTTGTGTTATAAACCTTTTTATATATGCTTTTTCTATAATACCACAAGGGGTTACAAAACCTTCAAGAGAACAACAGCTATTTGTTAAAATTGCAGGTGTTTTTACCTTAGTGTTAAAAGATGCAAACTGATTTATACCAATCTGTCGATTAATAATTCTACCCTCTTTTGCCTGAGTTTTATTTACTGCAGCTATTCCTGATGGGTATCTCATATTTATCTTAAAAGGGTACTTAAAACCTTTTTTATCTTCTATAATATAAAGAGAGAGAAAAGGGTCATGTTTAAGTATCTTGGCATGTGGCTTTGTTCGAGAAAAGAGTAATCTTTTATATTTTGATATTGG
>JAIOSY010000060.1 GCA_021107375.1 Sulfurimonas sp. | reverse complement strand
TATAATATTTTCTTTTAGGTGTTTATTTTGTATTTGCATAAGGGCATCAGAAGTAGTTTTATCACACGAGACTACTGTTTTTTTATTTTCAAGTGTAATTATTAATTTTTTTAGTTGTTCATTTTCACAAAGCAGTGATTCATTTTCATTTTTTAGTTCATTATACACATTTAATGATACATTAGAGTTGCCAAATAGTCCCATTATATTCACCTTATTTAATAGATATTTTATAGTGAGTGTAACTCAATTAATATAAAAGATAGATTAATTTTTCTTATATATTTTTTATAAACTTTGTTATTCTAGTGTCAAGCCAATATTTAGGTTTAAAAATTGTTCCACTAATAAAACCAACATGACCACCATGTTTATATAATTCAAAAGTTATTTTTGAAGATAACTCCTCATTTGATGGTAAAATATTTGTATTCATAAATGGATCATCACTTGAATGTATGATGAGAGTAGGGGTGTCAATATCTTTTAGAAACTGCTTTGAACTGCATTTTTCATAATAATCTTTAGCTGATTTAAAACCATGAATAGGAGCTGTATAAATTTTATCAAACTCCCAAAATGTTTTTATATTTTTTATATTTTTTTCATCAAAATTTAGAAGAGATTTCATATCATGTTGGGAATATTTTTTAACTAATGAATTTTTTAAATCTTTAATAAGATGAGCTTGATAAATTTTAGAAAAACCACTATTTATAATATTTGCACAAATATCTAACTGTATTGGAGCAGAGACTGATACTGCACCATTAAGTAGTGAGTTTTTACCCATTTCACCTAATAGTTTTAAAAGCATATTTCCACCAAGTGAATAACCAACAGCAGATATCTTGGCATGTGGAAATCTTTTTTTAAGTGATTTTATAAAATAAAGTGCATCGCCAGTTTCACCACTATGATATGAGCGAGGTAAGTTATTCATCACTCCAGAACAAGATCTAAAATGCATAAGGACAGAGTTAAAACCAGCGTCTGAGAGTTCATTCATTACACCTTGAATATATGGAGATTTATAAGAACCAGCTAAACCATGAAATAAAATAACAATAGGAGTTTTTGGATTAGGATTATCTGTTTTATGCCAATGAACCTCTAAAAAATCACCATCTTCAAGAGTAAAATTTTCTATCTCTATTTTAGGTTGAAATGTTTTTCGGAAAAATGATGAGTAGAGCGTTTGAATATGTCTATTTTTTATTCCAATAGCTGCTTTGAATTTTTCACTCAAAAATAATCCTTTTTGTTTTGTGTATCTTATCAAATTTTTATATAGAGATGGATATAATCATAGACTTAAATAAATTGGAGCTACCAAAATGAATAGAAAAAAAATATATAATCCAGAGTCAAAAGAAGATGTAAATGGTAGAAAAATTTTTGGTGGTAATCCAACAGGTATTTTTGAGTTAAATAACATTAAATATCAATGGGCATACAATCTTTGGGAGGTTATGTTAAATAACACTTGGTTTCCTAAAGAGGTAGATATGACTAAAGATGTAAGTGATTATAAAAATCTTACCGATGCAGAGAAAGTAGCTTACGATAAAACTCTTTCACAACTTATTTTTATGGATTCACTTCAAACTAACAATCTTATAGATAATGTAAATCCTTATGTAACTGCTCCAGAGATAAATCTAATCTTGGTTCGTCAATCTTTTGAAGAGGCTCTTCACTCACAATCTTATGCTGTTATGGTTGATTCTATTTCAACTAATAGTGAAGAGATTTATGAACTTTGGCGTCAAGATATGATGCTCAAAGGTAAAAATGATGCGATTGCCGCTGTTTATGATGAACTTGCAGAAAATCCAACTGACCGTAACTTTTTAAAAGCATGTTTTGCAAATCAGATTTTAGAGGGTATCTATTTTTATAGTGGTTTTACTTATCTTTATACTCTTGCTCGTTCTGGAAAGATGTTAGGTTCTGCTCAGATGATACGATTTATCCAAAGAGATGAGGTGACTCACCTTGTACTTTTTCAAAATCTTATCAATTCTCTTCGTCGTGAGAGAGCAGATCTTTTCACTGAAGATCTTAAAGAAGAGGTTATAGAGATGTTTAAAAAAGCTGTTAAACTTGAAGCTGATTGGGGTAAATATATAACTCAAGGTCAGATTTTAGGTTTGACAGATGCTATTGTTGAACAATATATTCAATTTTTAGCAGATGATAGACTTGCTGCTGTTGGTTTCGATAAAATTTATAATGTTGAAAATCCAATTAAATGGGTAGATGATTTTGCTAAGTTTAATGATCAAAAAACAAACTTTTTTGAGGGAACAGTTACAAACTATTCAAAAGGTTCACTAACTTTTGATGATGATTTTTAGAGATGGGCGAGTATAAACTCTGCTCTCTCCTTTTTGAGACTAAACCTAACTATAACACTAACCTACAAACGCTACTAACACTTATAAACCAAACGCAGGAAAAGTCTTTAATTGTTGCTCCTGAAGTTTGTTTAACAGCTTATGATTATGATAATTTTGATGAGGTTCTAGCTTTTAGTCCACATGCCATACAAGAGATAAAAAAAGCTTCACAAAATAAAATAATAATCTTAACAATTATAGAAAAAAGAGATGGTAAAGTTTTTAACTTTGCTAAGGTTTTTCATAATGGTGAAGTTGTTTATGAGAGAGCAAAAGCGAGACTTTTTCGTCTTGGTGATGAGCATAAGTATATGAGTGAAGGAACTGATAAAGATATTAAAATTATTGAAATTGATGGGATAAAGATAGCTATTTTTATATGTTTTGAACTTCGTTTTAAAGAGCTATGGATAAAATCAGAAGGTGCAGATGTGATAGCTGTTCCATCTTACTGGGGAGTTCTAAGAACCGAGCACTTTAAAGCTTTAACGCAATCTTTAGCTATTATAAATCAATGTTTCGTAGTTGCAAGTGACTCTATGGATGAAGAGTGTACTAAAATGAGTGGGATTATTAATCCACAAGGTGAAGTACTCCGCAATGGGAATAAGCCTTGCTTAGAGGTAGATTATAATAAAAAAGAGATAAGCCTGATGAGGCGATATATGGATATTGGTATTGATGGATAGAATTACAGCGACAAAAACAGCTCGTTTGGCAAAAGAGTGTGATCAAAGATTTTCTTTGAGTGAAGATGTTAAAAATGCGATGGCAAATACAAATAGAGAGGTTTTTGTTCCATCTGGTTTTAGACATAGCGCATATAAACTAGATGCACTTCCAATGGGCGCAGCTCAGTGGATAAGTTCCCCTTTGACAGTTGCTAAAATGAG
>JAIOSY010000034.1 GCA_021107375.1 Sulfurimonas sp. | reverse complement strand
GCTTTTTCAAGAAGAGGTGATATAGAGTTATTTAATGCTTCTCAACTTCTTTTAGATCAACGAATGGGCTTTATTAATACTGTTATTTTAATTACTAGTAGTTATTTTGTGGTTAAGGCAGTTCATACTATAAAATCTATGGGAGTAAATAAAGAAGAGGCTAGTAAAAAAGCTGCATTATGGCTTTTAGGCTCAATAGGTCTAGGTGGAATGTTTTTAGTAATAAAAATAATTGAGTTTGCAGGTAAATATGCAGAGGGTATTAATCTAAGTACAAATACTTTTTTTATGTTTTATTTTCTTTCTACAGCATTTCATTTTTGTCATGTTTTACTTGGTACTATTATTTTATTTAATTTATATCAAAAAACAAAAATTGGTGGTTATACACCAGCTGATCATGTAGGGCTAGAGAGTGGTGCTTCATATTGGCATATGGTAGATTTACTTTGGATAGTTCTTTTTCCATTAGTATATATAATAAGGTAAGGTTATGGACATAATTACTAAAATATGGGTAGTATTATTAGGATTTACACTTTTTGCCTTTTTACTTGGATGGTTAAAGCTTGTTTCATTGATAGGGGTGGCTATATTGTTGTTAACTACTTTTATTAAAGGTCAATTGGTTATAGATTATTTTATGGGACTAAATGAAGTAGAATTAAAATACAGAGTTATTCCAACGATATGGCTAGGAGTTGTTATACTATTAATAGCTGTTGCTTATTATTTGCCAGTATAAAAATAGGATTTATATGAAATTAAGTACTACATCTCAATACGCGATTAGGGTTATGATTTTTATTTCTCAGAACTCTGATATAAAGTTATTTCATGCTAAATCTATTTCTGAAGAATTATCTATACCATATAAGTACCTTACTAAAATTATGAGTAAGCTAGTAGAAGCAAATATAATAACTTCTACTAGAGGTAGAGAAGGTGGTTATAGTATTGCAAAAAAATCAGTAAATATTAAAATGATAGATTTAGTTAAAGCTGTAGATGATTCTCTTCATGATACTAGTTGTGTACTTGGAGTAGGTCGTTGTAATGAAAATAAAAAATGTGCTTTACATGATGAGTGGAGAGAACCAAAAGAATCAATGTTGAATATGTTTTGTAATACAACTTTGGAAGATGTTAGTAAAGAAGCTAGTTAAATAAATAAATAACTAACTAAGCAACTAAAGTATCTTTAAGATACTTTAGTCAAGCTCTTTTGGAAAACAAAATCTATATCCACGACGACGAACAGTTTCAATAGTTGTAATACCTAATGGTTTATCCATTTTTTGTCTAATTTGATTAATAGCAACCTCAATTACATTTGGAGTAACTAATTCTGGTTCTTCCCAGATTGCGTCAAGAAGTTGTTCTTTTGAAACAATTTGATCTCTATGACGAGCTAGGTGAGTAAGAACTTCAAAAGGTTTACCTTTTAGTTCTATATCAGTTTCTTTATAAGTGATTTTTTCCTCTTCAGGGTTAATTGTTAAATCTTCAATTTCGATAATGTTGCTACCACCAAAACGAAGACGAGCTTCAATTCTAGCTACTAAAACATCAAAATCAAATGGTTTTCTAATATAATCATCAGCACCACTTCTTAACGCTTCAATTTCACTTTCGTTATCATCTCTAGCTGAGATTACAACTACAACAGTTTTTGGAGTATTTGACTTAATATCACCAATAATATCAACAGAGTTTCCATCTGGAAGCATCCAATCCATAAGTACTAAATCGTAATTACGAATATCAAGGTAATACTCTCCATCTTTAAGAGTTTCTACTACATCGCTTTGGTAACCGTATTCTTTAAGTCCCTCTGCAAGCATTTTGTTTAATGTTACTTCATCTTCAATGATAAGAATGCGCATTAATATGTTCCTATATGTCTTATTTATTTTGACGGAATTGTAGCATAATTTTAGCTTACTTTAAAGTTTTTTTCAATTTTCTTTAAAAAAACTTTAACTTTTAATTAAGAATTGAATGAGTAGAAATTCTCCACACTAACCTTACAGTCGGGGAGTATAGAGGGTTTTGTTATTTTTAAATTAAGAGTGTTAATAATTAAAAATTCTTTTTTTAGTTCTTTACTTAAATAGTTTAAAGCATCTTCAATTAGAAGAAATTTATTTTCTATCATTAGAGATTTTAATAAATTTGTTACTTGGGCATAATTGATAAATTTATCTTTATAATGATAGTCGATAGTAAGATTTATAATTACATCTTGAGGTGTAACTCTCTCAAAGTCTAAAATCCCAATAATACATTGGAATTTTAAATCCTCTATATAGATAGTCACTAAACTACTCTTTTCTCTTCACCATTAACTAAACGGATAATATTTGGAATATGTTTGTAGTAAAGTATGAAAACTATAAATACAACAGGAGCGTGAGCCATATCTGGATGGATATAAAAACTAGAGATTAGAAGTGCAGCTACACCAGTTAGTGAGGATACTGAAGATATTTTAATAGTTTTTGCTCCAACAGCCCAAACAACAAGAGCGACAATAGTCTCTATAGGAAGCATAAACATCATAACTCCCATACCAGTAGCAATCCCTTTTCCACCCTCAAAGTTAAGATAAGGTGAAAAACAATGACCAATAACAGATAAAACTGCAATACCCCAAAGCGTAGCCTCACTTAAACCAATAAAGTAAGCGATAGTTAAAACAAAAATACCCTTAAAAGCATCAAGAGCCAAAGTAGTAGCTCCAAGTTTTTTAGCTAAATCAGGATTAGTCTCTTTTACAACTCTTAAAACATTAGTAGCCCCAATACTACCACTACCACTCTCTTTAATATCTACACCAGCAAACTTTTTAGCCAGAAGTAAACCAAAAGGGATACCACCAACAAGATAAGCGAGTATAAAAAACTGAACATTTGTGTTAAATAAAAATTCCATTAAATTACCTTGAGTATATTATTGATGACATTTTACTGTTTGTATGGTTATAGGGATATAAAATGTAGTTTTATATGTTTTGGTTGTAGGGCTGAAGTGAGGAACAAGTGGATTTACATCTTGACAATTCAATCTTTAAAGTTCAAAAAATCTCAGTTTCCACTTGTTCATCTTCCTGTGTTCTGTTATAAATCTTCTATTTTAAATGCATATCCCATATTTTTAAACTTATCATTATTTGTTAAGCCTTTTCTTGTCCATCTTAAAATATTATATTTTGGAATATTTTCTTTATAGATAAAATTAATTTTATTTTTATTTTCTATCATGTCTAAAAAATCTTCTTTTGTTTTTGGTTGTAGTTTATCTATTAATTCATCAATAAATTTTGATTGAGAAAAATTTATTTTTGTATTATTTAATTTAACAACTTCTTTAATTAAAATCCCACCATAGTTTATACTATCTCCAAAAGTATAATCAAGACCTTTGTAATTATATTTTTTATTGATACTAATTTTATGTAAATACCATTGTGCATTTAAAATTTGTCTTTCTTTTGCTCTTTTATATTTTAAAGAATGAGAATTTTGATCTGGATGTTTATTTTCATTGTAATAATAAAATTCAATATTTTTTATACGGTATTGATTACCATTTACATTTAAAATATAATAATTTAATATTTGCTCAGCTATTTTTAAAAAACTTTCTTTTATGGTAGTTAAATTTGTATCATTTATTTTTAAATTCATTATTAACTTTGTATTTATAACTCTTTTTTAAGGAATACTATATCACAAAAATATCAAATATCTATTATTAAAAAAATTAAATAACAAGACAAATATTTTTTCGATATAATTACAAGAATATAAATTTAGGATATTTTTTTGCAATATACAAACGAAGAATTAAACCAAAAAATCAAAGAGTTAAAAGATAAACTGAGTGTTACAGTTGTTGCTCACTTTTATCAAAGAGATGAAGTTTTTGAGGTTGGTGATATTACTGGTGATTCACTAGAACTTGCGACTAAAACTAGAGATGATGATGCAGAGTTTGTTCTGTTTTGTGGTGTTGGTTTTATGGGACAAAGTGTAAAAGTTCTTTCACCTAATAAGCGAGTTGTTATGCCAAAAGTAGCTTCTTGTTCAATGGCAAGTATGATTAATGGATTTGAGTATGATGATGCTGTAAAGGCTTTAAATGAAGCTGGAATCTCAAATGAAAATATTTTACCAATAACTTACATCAACTCAAATGCAGAGGTAAAAGCCAAAGTTGGTGAGATGGGTGGACTTGTTTGTACATCTTCAAATGCTAAGAAAATTATCACAACTGCTCTAAAAGAGGGTAAAAAAATCCTTTTTGTTCCAGACAGATGTTTAGGGCAAAATATTGCAAATCAGATGGGACTTGAGTCTTGTGTGATTGGTGATGGAAGTGACTTAAATAAATCAGACATTATCTGTTATGATGGTTTTTGTTCAGTTCATCAGCTTTTTTCAGTTGAAGATATTGCATTTTACAGAAAGAAATTCCCAGGGATTTTAATAGCTGTTCACCCAGAGTGTGATCCTGCTATTTGTGATGCAAGTGACTTTGTTGGTTCAACTTCTCAACTTATTAAGTATATAAAAGAGTTACCAATTGAGCAAAAAGTTGCAGTTGGAACTGAGTTTAACATGGTTAATCGCTTAAGAGAAAAAAATACTTATGTACTCTCTTCTACAAAACCAGAATGTCCAACTATGAACGAAACAACTTTAAATGATGTTTATTTAACATTAAAAGCGATAGATGATGGCGAGCCTATAAATGAGATTCATATTGATGAAAAAACTCAAAAATGGGCAAAAATTGCACTAGAAAGGATGTTAGCATTATGATTGAATTATTTGTAAAAGAGTCACTAGCACAAGATGTTGGGCGAGGTGATTTATATGCTTTAGTTGAGCCGAGTGCCCCGTGTAAGGCAGATATTATCGCTAAAAGTGATGGTATTATTGCTGGAACTCAGTATGTTGATGTTTTAGCAAAGTTAGAGAACTTTGAAGTTGTTTGGGGTAAACAAGATTCTGAGAGTTTTAAAAAAGGTGATGTTTTAGC
>JAIOSY010000088.1 GCA_021107375.1 Sulfurimonas sp. | reverse complement strand
CTAAAACCTTCTCCACTATTTATATAAATATTAAAATCATTTTCATACAAGGCTAATCTAGTAGCCAAAGCCATTGAATAAGTTGTTAATACTCCATCTTTTTTTATAATATTTTTTATGTCACCAAAATACTCTTTTGTCCAAAGAACTGGATTTGTAGATGGAGAAAAAGCATCTTGATAGACTATATCGAACTCGTTGTTGGAAACTTTTTTATGTACTCTCTCGCATCGCCAAGAAAAATTTCCACATGCCAAGAGTCATCATCATAAACTCCATTTTCAATAAGCCCTGAAATAATCTCTTTAAATTCATCAAACTCTTTTGGATAGGTAAACTCATTTAACGATTTCACTAAATCAGCATCCAATTCTGGAGAATAAATATTTATCTTAAAATCTGGAAAATTTTGTTTTACATAGTAAAGAGTAGCTAAGGTATTAAAACCCAATCCGAAACAAATATCTAAAATAGTTATCTCAGCTTTGTTTTTCATCATCTTAAATGCAGGGACAACATGCTTAACTAAAGACTCATGCAAAGCACCATCTTTTGTAGAGTGATAATGTTCATCATACTCTTTGGAATAAGCAGTATAAGAACCATCCTCACTCAAAGTCATTGTATGTAATTTAGTATCAAAACTATTCATAGATTAATAATAACCAAAATAAAAATCTGTTAAAAGAACAACTTTATAATTTGCTTTATAATTATTTACTCTACTAAAATCCACACCTGGCTTAATTTCATAAAAAAACCATTTTTTCCAAACACTATGTCTCCAACTTAAATTTGTACTATATGTATTTATACCATGATAAGATATTGTTTGATCATTATTATCTTCATACTCATATTTTGTATTTCCAGAAAATGATTGTGATACATTAAGGGAAGCTTTTTTACCCGTTAAATAGTAATATATCAATGCTACACCATAGTCCATTCCATCATCATCTGATTTTGTTCCTCTTGATAATTTAACCCTAAATAGTCTTAATTTATCTAATTTAGTATCAAAATAAATATTAGTTTTTTCTTCAAATCTTTGATCTTTTATAATATACTTAAATAACTGCACTGGTTCTATTAACCATCCATAATTCTCATATGTTGTTTTATATCTAGCACTAATATATGGGTAAAAGCCACTGATACCTACTGAGTATTTTGAATCTATATTGTAGTATTTAGGAGTAAGATAGCTTAATCCTACATTTATTTTAGAGCTCTCTTCATTCTCATTAACATCTTCTTCCTCTATAAAAAGTTTAATGTGTTTTTTAGTCTTGTGTAATGATAAGCGTGCTTTGATATTTAATTTACTCTCTTCATCACCAATTGATTGAATCTTAGATGAAGCTCTAATTCGGATAAAAGAATTATCTGTATCATCCATAAATCTTTCATTTTTATAGAATGAATCAACCGTATTAACTTCTTTATTTAACATACTTGATTGAGTATTTTCTTCCTTATTTAAAGAATCATCACCAACCCAACTACTAATAGTACCATCTATATATCTCGAAGTATCAAGAATATTTTCTGAAACTATTTTATGTATATTATCTATATAGCTATATGTATTGTTATTATCTGCAACACTATTCGTACATAGTATTGCAAAAGTAAGTAAAAACATATTAAAAAGTTTCATTACGATTAATTCCTTTTATCTACTTTTAATTTAGAACAGTCTTATGCTCAGATATTTTCTTAACATAAGCATCCCCATAAAATCCAATATCAACTGCTACAGCTTTAGTAAAAAACATACTATCACTATTTAGTATATCAATACAATATACATCTTCAGCATCGTTTTTACTAACTTTAAAAGAGTTTTGATTAATAAGAGATACAATATCTGAATCTTTTTGATCGATATATGCAACATCACCAACTTTTAAATTACCAGAACTTAAATTTAAATATAAACTAATAAAATCATTCTTTTTCATATCTAAACTTTTTTTCTTGCTTGATTTAACAAGTTTTTCTTCATTAACCATCTTTAATTTAGAGATGTCATAATAGCTTTTATTTTCCAACTCTTCAAGATATGTCTCTTTTAAAACCTTATTTTCTGCATAATTAAATGTATAAGTCACCCTTTTTAAATAATCAGTTTTAGTTGTAGTCTTAGTAAACTTACTTGGCAAATAAACACCACCGACTATCTTCCCTTCACTAACAAAAGTATCACATCTATTTGAAGTAAGTGTTTTCACTAAGCCTGTACTAGAGGTAGTCACTTCCACCCTATAAGTACCACTTTCTAAATTCTCTTGAAGTACAACACTCGCCTCAGCAACCTTACCATACAAAGAGATTCCACCCTCATATTTGACAGTAGTCACAGATGCATACCCATATACAGAGACACAAAACACCGATAAAATAAATAACTTATATATAAAAAATCTAATCATATTTCCCCCTTACTGAAGTATGAATTAGGAACATACATACCATGCCCTATATATATTATATCGAATAAAAAATAAAAAAATAAAACTGATAATGAAATCTAGTTAAAAGAATCTGGTATTAAATCCCTATAAATAGGGCTTTAAATGGGTATTTTGAGGTCCTAGAATTTCTCTATAATCCATTACCCCACATATGCATTTTTTTTGCCATAACTAAATCATAGCCTTCTAGTACATTTATATCATTAGCTGCACGAAATTCAAACTCTTCTAGTAGCTCTTTAATTTTCTCAATATCCATCACACCTTTTTTCTCTATGATGATAATATCTGCTGTATTTGCTAAAGATGTATAAGCGATTTTAAGTATCATTTTTTGATTTTCATGTGCTACAAAAGTATCTTTAAAAACAACAATATCTTTACTTCTTGTTAAAGCAGGAAAAGGTTGAGAAAAATTTAGTTTTTTATCTTGTTATAAAATTTTATTTAGATTTCCTTCTATTTTATTAAGATTATTTTCAAGTGCTTAACTTATTTCATCTCTGGTTGGGGAGTTTGAAGGTTGTGATTAACTGGGTGG
>JAIOSY010000016.1 GCA_021107375.1 Sulfurimonas sp. | reverse complement strand
CTCCTCTTATTGAGGAGCATATTCTATCTATATCTTTTTTATTTATAATGCACTCTAAGTTACTAGAGCCTGATAAAGAGGAAGAGATATGAATCTCATCTTCTGCCGATATAACGATTGCAGGGATGGTGATATTTTCTGCTTCCATAAATTGTAATATTTCTGAACTTATTCCATCCATTAGGAAAAAGTCTAATATTAAAAAGTCATAGTTATTTCGTGAAATCAACTCTTTAGCTTTATTTATAGTGTCTGTTATTGTTAAAATATGGGTGTCTTTAAGATTAGCAATAAGAATTTTTTGATATTCTTCAGAGTCTTCAACAATTAAAATATGTTTAGCTATTGAATCTGCTGAATTTATTTTGTATGTTTTTGATTCTATCGTAGGTGTTGGCATCTCTATAAAGAAACTACTACCTTCCCCTTTTACGCTTTCAACCCAAATTTTGCCTTTGTGTAAATCCTCTATAATATTTTTAGATATCATAAGTCCAAGACCTGAACCTTTATGCTCTTTTTGATATGTATTGTCAATTTGTGAAAAAGCCTGAAATAGTTTTGAAATTTCATCACTATTTAAACCAATTCCATTATCTTTTACCTCAAAAATATAGCTATGTTTTTGTTCATTATAGGTAATATTTAAAGAGATTTCGCCTTTGTTATGTGTGAATTTTACAGCATTAGTAAGTAGATTTATAAGTACCTGTTTAAATAAAGTGTTATCTATATATAGGTTTAGTGAAACAATATTTGGCATATTTAATTTTATATCTTTTTTTGCAGCAAGTGGGGAGATAAGAACATTTACTTCATTTAGTATATTTGAGATATTGTTAAGAGATGGATTAAACTGCATTTTTCCAGATTCTAGTTTTGCAAAATCTAAAATAGTATTTACTAAGTCAAGTAGATTATTTCCTGCTATATTGATTTTTTCAACATATTTTTTAACTTTATCAGGAGTGTCTTTTCTCATCATAAGTATTTGAGAAAATCCAGTTATTGCATTTATTGGTGTTCTAAGTTCATGAGACATATTTGCTAAAAATATATCTTTTGATTTATTTGCATTTTCAGCTTCATCTGCAAAATTTATGAGAGACAACTCTCTTTCTTGAACAAAAAAATGTAACTCTAAAACTTCTAATAGTAAAGTAATTATCTCATTTAAATAGCTATTGTTTTGATTTTCCTTTAAATGAATCTCTATAAAAATAGTTTTTGAGTTGTATCTAATAGTTTTAGTTATACCATTTTGCTTTTTTGTCGAGGTGTTGTAAGAAGTTTCTACACTCTCAATAGCCCAAGAAAATTCTGATAATATTGTATCTTCAATTACTCTGTTAATAATAGAGTGTTGCTCTTTATCTTTTAAACTTTTATAGTTTTTGTTATAAAAAAGTTCTGTTGTTCTTCTCATAGCTTTCATACCAGAACGAAGGGCTAGTTGACCATCTTCTAGTGAATCTTTTAAACTTAAATCTAAAATTTGTGATAATTTATTAGTGAGTTTATTTAATTTATTTTTATGTTTTTGGATGGAGTCTTTGTTAAACTCTTTAATCGCTTTTTTAAGATTTTTAAACTCCACATGCCATTTATTATGGATAGTTTTAACTTTATCGGAGTTTATGCCAAGAATATGTTCATGTCTTTTGTCCTCTTTCAACTCTTGAAGTATTTTTCCAAATGAACACTCTTTAGAATCATCTGCAATATTGTCTAAAATAGTTATATCTTCTTTTTTATCTAATACTAAATCAACTTTTTGAGTATTTAATTTATGGATATTAAAACCAATATATAACTCATTTTGAGTATTTACACCTTCAAGTTCATTGATAGATTCTTTTTGATTTTTTTCTTTTTGAATATAGTATCCATCATTCATAACATGTTCAACAAATTTTAGTAGTTTTGAGATAAGAGATTTATGCTCTTTCACGATAGGGTTTGTCTCGGCTAATTTATCTAAAACTTCATTAATCGCCCAAAACCCATAGCTGACTTTTGGAGGGTCTAATTTTATAGAGTAGTGAATAAAACCTATGTTATGGACCTTTTTTATATACTTTTCATCTATTGGATCTATTAAAATAGAAGAAACAAAGAGTTTGATTTTTTTGAGTAACATACTCCCATCTGTGTGAGCTAAATATACTGATAAATAAGGATTATTAAGAAGGTAGTCTTTAGCAAATCCATCTATAAGTATGTTTGATAGTGAATTGGAAAATTCACTAAAAGAGGCTCGTATATCTAACTCTTTGTTAGAGATAAAAAAACTACTTAGAAGTATATTTATTTCATCTTGTTTCATCTTATCTCTTTATATATATTTTTGTATTGTTTGCTCAAGGTTATTAATATCAATAGGTTTTGATATATAATCATCAAATCCATGCATCAACATTTTTTCTTTATCACCAGCAACAGCAAGTGCTGTTACGGCAATGATTGGTTTTGTATAGTTATGTTCATCTCTAAGTATTGTATAAAGTTCAAAACCACTAATACGAGGCATATCAATGTCACTTAAAATCAAATCATAACTTTGTATATCTTGTTCTAGTACTTCATCAGCACTTTCGTAAGTCTCTATGATGAAATCCTCAAAAAGAATCTCTAACATATCTTCTAGAACCATTCTATTTAGTTCATTATCATCTACAAAAAGTATCTTATGACTCGGCATTTAGTGCCTCCCTACATTGAGTTCTAATTTTGATATCATTATTTAATCCCATTTATAATATCCATGATGGTATGTGTATTGTCATCATCTTTATATTTTTCTTTTATCTCTAAAAATTTGTCTAAGTTATCTAAAAATAGTTTTACTAAATCTGGGTCAAAATGAGTACCTGAATCATTTTCCATAATACTTAAAACTTTTTCAAGAGGCATAGGCTCTTTGTAACATCTTTTTGAACTAAGTGCGTCAAATACATCTGCGATAGCTATGATACGAGCATAAAGATGAATATCTTCTCCACTCTTGGCATGTGGATAACCTGAGCCATCCCATTTTTCGTGATGTTCTAAAGCGATAATGTGTCCAGCTTTTAAAACAGGGAATTGTTCAGCTCCTTCAAGCATTTTAGCGCCTAGTACAGCATGTTGTTTCATTATTTCAAACTCATTGTCTTCAAATCTTCCTGGTTTTAAAAGAATACTGTCTGGAATCCCAACTTTTCCAATATCGTGAAGAGGAGCAGCGTATAAAATAAGTTCACACTCTTCATCACTGAGTCCATAAAGCTTGGCTAAAAGTTTTGAGTAATGACTCATTCGTTTAATATGACCACCAGTTTCTAAGTCTCTAAACTCACTAGCACGACCAAGCCGAATAGATATTTCGTACTCTGTTTGTTTAGCTAATTTTAGTGTAGTTTCAAGCTCTGCTGTTCTCTCTTTTACCTGCTCCTGAAGTATCTCTTTTTGGTTCTCTATAAGTTTATGGTTATGATGCATTTTTGCGTAGTTTATAGTTCTAGCACACATAATCTCAATATCGTAAGGTTTAGATATAAAGTCACTAGCACCTCTTAAGATTGCATCATGCTCTTTTTCTATATTTGCCGTTACCATTAAAATAGGTAGATTTTTAAATTTCTGATTTTCTCTAATTTTATTAAGTGCTTCAAGACCATCCATAACAGGCATACTAATATCAAGTAAAACTACATCAAAACTTTCAGTATCAAGTAAATCTAATGCTTCCTGCCCATTTGTAGCATTTGTTATCTCAACATTTTCATAATCCATAAATGCTGCTTCAATTAAATCGAGATTAAATGGTTCATCATCAACAGCTAAGATATAAAATTTTTCGGACATTAAAATCCTTTATTAAATAATTTACCTTATTCTACAAAAGAGATACTATGTTTTTGCTTATGTTTAATTATTGATGAATAATAACAAAAGTTTTAAGTATCAACTAGCTACAATTACAATCTTCGTAGTTTAATGGTTTTGTGTCCGAGTGGCCGATGGTGCAACCTTGGAAAGGTTGTGTAGATTTTTTCTACCGAGAGTTCGAATCTCTCCAAAACCACCATAAATAGGCACTTTTAAGCCTTTGTTTGAATATACTTCTTCCCTTTATTTTATTACTTTGAACTACATTAGAAATGTATATTTTTTGAGTAACGATGCTATCATTATGCCCTTAAAATATAATAATGTTATAATAAAGCCGTAAATTGGGGAATAATATGGAAATAACATTACTTATAAAATCATTTATCGGCTTAATAATAGTTTTAGCTGGTTTGATGTTCTTGCTTTTTTATTCACCTGACTCTAAAGCAAAAAGAGATAAAAAAAAGTTTACTAAAACTATTTCTGATACAAAAAAACCAAAAATAGATTTAGATTCTCTTAGAGCAATTATAAAAAATAAAAAAACCACTTCTACAGAACTTAAAGAGGTTTTGGATTTAGTTTTAAAATATCATGGGAATATTCATAAAAAACTTGGAATAAGAGCTCATCCTGACTTTGATATATATATGGAGATGCTTATTGTAGTATGTCGTCATCCAAATACTAATAAAAATATAATTATAGACTTTGATAAAGAGTTATTAAAATTAAATCCTCAGTATAAGGCTGAGATAAATGATGCTATAACAAAAGGTCTAAATTCCAGAGGAATTTAGCTTTTATTTTATAATATCTGTAATAGGTCCTTGAACACTGTTTATATGCATAGTTTGTAGTTTTTCTAGTTCATCTTTAGTTTTCACAAAAGTAGCGATTATATCAATACCAAGGGAATCTGTTATCACTTGAAGTGCGCTCATTGAGTCTTGGGACTGGTCTAATAAGAAAGCAGAATCTGCTTTTAAAAATGTAGGATTTAACTCTTTTAGATAGTTGAAATCATTAGATTCACCAGTAAAAGAGTTGATACCAAAACTAAATCCATATTTTGTAAACAGATCTACAAAGCCTTTAACAACTGCTGTATTATTAATAGCAAATGAATCAGTTACCTCAAACGATAGTTTAAATCTTAGTGTTTTAGCATGTTTTTCAAAAAGAGAAGATAATTCATTAAAAGATTTTGTATCTTCAATAAACTCATTTGATAAACGGATAGAACATACACTGTTATCAAGCTTTTGGTGTCTTTGAGTTATAAGATCTCTTAGCGTTACAATATACATCTTAGAAACAAGCCCTAAATTAATAGCAGGTGCAATAAAATCACCATAGAAGAATTTTTTATCTTCTCCACCATCAATTGTAAAAGTCATTACTTTATGGTCTACTGTTTTTGTTTTTGCATTGAGTGTTGGCCAGAATTTTAGGCTAAAGTAATTATGGCTAATTGATTCTTCAATTATAGTTCTCCATTGCTCTTTACCTAAAGCATTTTCATCATCTTTCTCTTCAAAAAGATATTTATTATTGTTTTCATCTGCTTTGGCAAGTGTAAGTGCATTATCTGCACGAGTTAGTAACTCTCCAACACCAACTGTTGGTTTATATCTGTAAAGCCCAAGATTTATAAATATATCTCTGCTGTTTAACTCATTATCTTTTAACAATTCATTAAACTTATCATTTATTTTATCGGCAATATTATTAGCAGGTTTTGATTCACAATCAGGAAGCATCAATGTAAACTCTGTACCATTAACTCTAGCTATAACTTTTTCATCATACTCTTTACAAACATTATTTAACTCATTTGCAAACTCTAAAAATATATCATCAGCTTTTTGTCTTCCAAGAACTTGATTTAAAACTTCAGCACCACTTAGGGCAATAAAGATGATAGTTCCACCATTTGCTTTGTTTTCTGCTTTTATGAGGCTTGGTAGTTTAAGCATTAGGTATCGTCTGTTAAAGAGTTTTGTAGTTGGGTCATTGTAAAGTAGCTCTTTGTTTCTTTTAACTGCTTCATTCCCTTTTTCAAAAATCTCTTCAACTTTTGATACCATCGCATTCATACCTTTTACAACATCTTTAAACTCTGTTGTATATGGCATCTTTTCCTGAATGATAAACTTGTTTCTTAGTATCGCTTCTGCTTGATTTTGAACACTATATAATGGTTTTAGTACAAAATGAAGTAGTATGCTTAGAGTAATAAGTGCAATTGTTACAGATATTACAAATAGATATAAAAGTTTTATAAACATTTTATAAAGTGCTTTATAAACAATGCCTGTATCACCTGTTACACTAACAATTCCAACTATATTCCAACCTGATGAAACATCAGCAGATACACTATCTAATTTAATATCCGTAAAATTGATAAACCATAAAGGAATCCCTTCAACAGGGTCATTATCTATTTGTAAGTAATCGGATTTTCCATCATTTGATTTAAACTCCATCATTTTGTAGTAACCACTATCAAACTCAGCATCTATTGTGCTAACTAAAAGAGCAGAGTCTTCACTTGCGTCAGCTAGTTTTATAGTTAGTGTAGATATGTTGTTTACTGTGGTTTCATAAAGGCTTTGTATCATATCTTGTTTAGCAGATTTATAGTTAATCCCCATCACAGCAGCTAACATAATAATAATAAGTATTGATATGGCTAAAGCCATCTGTTTAAATAGTGTCATAGTTTTTTCCTTCTTTTATAGTTTTTTTCTTTTCATGCCAGTTTCAAGTTTTTTCCATTTTTTTGATTTGGCACCAGTATCACCATTCATCATTTTAATAACCTTTACAAGGTCTGGACGCTTAGAAGCAGGTAATACAAGTCTATTGTTATTGTCTAAAATCAATATATCTTTTTTTGATTTTGGTTTTGCTACTTTTAAATATGCTAAAACCATGTGAGAGATATTTTTACCTCTTCTGCTTTTGTAGATAACATAGGTAAATTTTAATCGTCTGGGGTCTATTCCTAACTCTTTTAAAATATAGTATTTGGCGATAGTGTAATCTTCACAATCACCCATACCCTTACCTACAAATTCATATAGAGTTGCCCAATAATCACTAACTCCATAAACCTTTTTATCACTTTTATATTTTATGTAATTTACCCAACTGTTTACAGTATTTAGCTTTTTAATATCACTTTCATTTTTAAGATCATTTAGTAATTCTTCTTTAACAGCAATAAATCGGTTTTTTGAAAAAATATTGTATTTATTTTCTGCTTTTGTTAGCAGTTCTTTTGTTATTAACTCAGCACTCAACACCGTAGAGAAAAAAAGAAAAAAAGTTATAAAAAGATAAGCTATTATTTTCATGATAAATTATATCTTTAGTTATATTTGTCTTTTATTAAATCCAGAAGACCCATTTTTAGCATCTTGCACAAAATTATTGGCATGTGGCTTTAAATAATGTGGGATTGCACGACCTTTTAGTTTCATCATATCTTGAAGCATCATATCTGCTACCTCTTGGGTTTGAATTTTTTTAATTTCTGTTAGATAAGTAAAAAGTAGTTCACCAAGTCTTTGCAGAGAT
>JAIOSY010000251.1 GCA_021107375.1 Sulfurimonas sp. | reverse complement strand
TATTAATCTTATCTTGTTTTTTTCCTTTAATCATTATAGTATCTTTTTTTGGTATATCATGTAAGTCTGGTACTTTTGTATGTTCAGTTATATACTCTATAAGATATTTTTTTTCTGAAGTTGATATAACTTCTATAAAACCCGACTTTTTAAATATTAATAATATTTCTTCATCTAGATACTCAGATTTCTCTTTTACACTTCCGTTTAACCAAAGTATTTTCCAATCTTTTTTATCTTCAGGTGAAATTGCAGTTCCATTTCCATTTTCATCAACTTTCCACCAATAATACAAATCTTCTACCAAATCAATATTACCTTTAAGAATATTTAACTTACCAAGAAATTTATATGGATTTCTATCACAGTATTCCCAAAAAGTTTCTATTTCAACATCATAACCATCTTTAAACGCAAAAATATAATCGTCTATACACCACTTGTTGTACTCATCTATATTTTTTGCTATTTTCTTCAAGTCTCTCATAGTAGAGCCATCAGACATATGCTCAGATACATCAATTATATTAACCGTTCTTTTTGGCTTTGGAAGTCTTTTAAATTTAAATGCATTATCTTTCATAAAATAATTCCAATCCATTTTCATTAAACATCCTCATAATTGAATTTTTATTATTATAGCGAAATTAAACATTTTTCAATAAACTTATTGATTTATATTATTGTTTGTTTTAGTTTTAAATTATTCTGCAAAATACTAAATTAAAAATGAGTTACTGTGTTAAAAAAGCTATAAAATTAGAAATATTTTACAATAAATATAGAGAAATTTCAGATGAGGCAAAGCTAAAACGAAGAAGTTTGCATAATATTGAGCCTTTATGGGTATCTTCTACACTAGGACATAGAGATTTAAGTATCACTTTAAAAGTGTACACTCATTTTATTCCTAAAAAGGAAAAGATGGTCATAGGCTTTCTTGAAAAACGGTACAAAAACGGTACAAATTAAGTTTAAGTTCCTTAAATAGGCACTTATGGCTTTTCTATCATATAGCCCATACCACGAACATTTATAATCACATCCTCTTTTAAAAACTTTTTAAGTCTATTTATTTCAGCTCTTATCGTAGCATTATCAATAATTTGTTCATCCCAAACATAAATTCTAAACTTTTCAAAATCAACTACCATTCCTCTATTTCTAGCAAGTAAGTCTATTATTTGAGATTGTTTTTTACTAAGAGTTTGTGACTCATTATCAAACAAAAGTGTACTATGCTCTTGATCGTAACTATAATTTTTTGATAGCCTTAAATGAACTCTAGGGGTATCTTTTTCTAGTTTAACCCTATCAATTCTAAGAGAGAGTTCTTTCAAATGAAACGGTTTTTTTAAATAATCATAACAACCTAAATTATATGCACGAGAGATATCTTCAATATCAACCAAAGCACTTATATATATAGTTGGTACATGAATTTTTAGATTATGCATCTGTTCTAAAAAACTAAGTCCATCAATATTTGGAACATTTATATCTAAAATTAATAAGTCATAAGAGTTTACTTTTACTGATTCATAAGCTTTTAAACCATCAAAAAAACTCTCTATCTTATGTCCGTCAGATTCTAAATACTCACAAATAGATTCATTTAACATTATCTCATCTTCAAGCAAAAGTATTTTCATTAATTTCCCATCATTTTAAATCTATATTTAAACACTGTTTGATTGTTATTTGAAGAAACTGAAATTTCAATATTTTCCTCATCACAAATACTACGAACAAGCCTCAAACCTAAACCAAAACCATCTCGTGTGCTATCTTCTCTATAATAAGCATCAAAAACTTTATCTGTATCTTTAATAATTTTAGACCTACTCCCCACACTAAACTCAACAAATGTACCAACCTGTTTAAGAGATATAAATACAGTCTCATCTGGAAGTGTATATTTGATAGCATTAGTTATAGTATTATCTACAATTCGTTGAAGTTTTGTTTCATTAAAATATATATGTGGATTTTCTTTTTTTTGTTCATAATTAAATTTTATCCTTGATAATTCTGCAACATCTGTAAAAAAATCTATCCTAGAAGTTAGATAATCTTCAAGATTTAAAACAACTTTTGGATATTTAACTTGTTCTTTTTTAACCAAATAACTTAAATCATCATAAATATTAAATATATTTTTAACAGCAGCCTCTATTTTTAAAAGATTTCTATCTTTTGGATTTTTCATTACATATAATTCTATTGAGGTCAATATCACACTTAAAGGTGTATTTGTTTCATGAACAGTATGCCTTAAAAACTCTTTTTGAGATTTTAAGACATCTTGAGAAAACTTTTTTTGCTCTTTTAAATTCTCATTTATCTGTTCTAATTTAGCTGTTTTTTCTTTTACTCTATCTTCCAAGCCTAAATTTAATTCTCTAAGAGAATTTTTTTGAGCATTTATTTTCTCAACCATCTCATTGGCATAACCAACCATAATTTTAAAATCTTTAAAAAAAATCATATTTGGATTTATAACCTGATCATTATGTATAGCTCTTTCAAAAAAATCTAAAAATGTTTGCGTATCTCTATTTAATAATCTGTTGAAAATATTATTTAAGCCTAAAAATATCGCAAAAATAATAAATGAAAGAGTGATAATAACTAATACTGTTTTTATCGTTAATGTTTTTAATGTTTTTTGTTTTTTTTCTAAAATATCATTCTCAGATATTTCAGAGTAATTAACTATATAACTTTGTTCTAATTCTCTTTCATAATCTTCATACATATCATCAACCAGCAAACCTACAAAAAGCATACTAAACATAAAAATAACTAAAACTGTAAAAATATTTGCCTGTTTTATAGTTGGGTTTTTATACAATAAATTTATTTTCATAAAAAGATTATACTAAGATTTAAAAAATTTAACTATAATTGCGAAATTAAAATATAAAGGCTTATAATGTTTGGTAGAACACAACTAAAAGAATACGATTTAAGTGCTGATGAATTAGCAAAATTACAATACGCAAAGGTTTCAACTAGCAAAGGTGATATCTGGTTAAAACTATTTCCAGAGGAAGCTCCAAACACAGTTGCAAACTTCGCACACTTAGGAAACTCTGGTTTTTATGACAACTTAAATTTTCACCGTGTAATCCCTGGTTTCATGGCTCAAGGTGGTTGTCCAACTGGAACTGGAACTGGTGGACCTGACTGGGCAATAAAATGTGAAACTGATACAAATACTTCTGTTCACAAACCAGGTACACTTTCAATGGCACATGCCGGACCAAACACTGGTGGAAGCCAATTTTTCATCACTTTTGTTGACACTCCTCACCTAGATGGTGTTCACACTGTTTTTGGTGCTATCGAAGAAGATGATTCTGATAGCTTTGATGTTCTTAGCCAAATTCAAGGTCAAGATGCGATCAATAGTATCTCTGTTGTAGAGAGCAAGTAATATCTTAGTCCATATTTGTTGTAGCGTTGACTCTCACTTTTTTTTAGAGAAGCTACAACAGGACTTTGCTGATGAAAAGCTAATCGGCTTTTTTTACGACCCAAATATCCATCCATATTCTGAATATCAACTTAGACTTTTAGATGTTGAGCGTTCTTGTAAAAAACTTGGCATTGAATTATTAGAGGGTGAATACGATTATGAAAACTGGCTTCAAGCTGTTAGAGGTTTAGAAAATGAACCTGAAAAAGGCTCTCGCTGTGAAGTTTGTTTTGATAAGCGTTTTATTGTAAGTGCAAAAAAAGCCCTTGAGATTGGTGAAGATAAAATCACTACAACACTACTTGTTAGCCCGTTAAAATCTCAAGAACAGCTAAAAAAAGTTGGTGATGAGTTTTATGAAAAACATGGAGTTAAGTTTATCGCCGTTGATTATCGCTCAGGTGGTGGAACACAAGATCAATCTCGTGTAACAAAAGAACAGCAACTTTACCGTCAAGATTATTGTGGTTGTATTTTTGGTTTAACGATGCAAAGAGAACAACAAAACCGTTTAATGGATGAGATGTTTTCTCCTATCTCTGGACAAACTTTACCTGCTTCAATTGAAGAAAGATTAGAGATATATAAGTACCGAAATTCACTTGAAGATAAAGGTATAAAATATAAAATCATAAAACAAAAATTTTTAAACTACCGTCAATTTAACTTTAAACTCCTCCTTGGCAAGAAAGAAGTTATACCCGCCTATGCACTCTCTTACTCAACTCTTCCAAGAAAAAAGGCTCAAGGACGCATAGAGTTTGAAGATAAAAATATCCACTATTTTAATCGAGAAGAGATTATATTTATCAATTTAGAATACTTTAACGCCAGATGCCAAACAAACTATAAAAATATAAAAGAGTTGATTTTCAATCCTCCAAGTTTTGATGATGAATTTAAATTCAGAAATATCTTGGCATGTGGGAAGTACAACCTTACACCAATTATTGTAGTTGATAAAATCCCACATGCCAAACTTACAATAGAACTTGATTCAAAAACTTACGAAGATGTCAGAGAAAAACTAATCATTTTATAATATAAATTAGGGTAAAATAGCCAAAATTATTTACAAGGCTTTACATATGACTATGGATGTTATGGAAATTCAAGAAATCATTCCTCACCGTTACCCTTTTTTACTAGTTGATAGAATTACGGATGTTATTAAAAACGAAACTCTAATCGGTTATAAAAATGTAAGTATTAGTGAAAATGTATTTCAAGGTCATTTCCCAGGTCACCCAATCTACCCAGGTGTTATGATTTTAGAAGGTATGGCTCAAGCTGGTGGTATTTTAGCATTTAAAAGCATGGATATGACTAAAGAAGAAGCAGCAAATAAAGTTGTTTATTTTATGAGTATCGATAAAGCAAAATTTCGTGCCCCTGTAAAACCAGGAGATAAACTAGAATATCGAATAACTGTTATCAAACAAAAAGGTGCTATTTGGATGCTAAAAGGTGAAGCTTTTGTTGATGATAAAATGGTATCAGAAGCTGAACTGAAAGCTATGATTGTTGACAAGTAAAACTAAAGGTTTACAAATGAGCAATATATCCCCACATGCCATAATCGAAGATGGTGCTGTTATTGGTAAAGATGTAGAAATTGGTGCTTTTTGTTTTGTATCGAGTCAAACCGTTATTGGCGAGGGAACTACAATCGCACAAAACTCTTGCATTTACGGAAAAACTACTATTGGCAAAAACAATAAAATATTTTCACATGCCGTGATTGGTTCTATCCCACAAGATTTAAAATTTAATGGTGAAGATGTTGAACTAATAATTGGCGATAACAATACTATCAGAGAGTTTACACTTTTTAATCCTGGGACTAAAGGTGGTGGTGGTAAAACTATCATTGGGAATCACAACCTTTTTATGGGTTATGTTCACCTTGGTCATGATGTTATCATCGGAAATCACTGTATCTTAGCAAATGCTGCTACTTTAGCTGGGCATGTGGAACTTGGTGACTATGTTGTGATTGGTGGAATGACTCCTATTCATCAGTTTATCCATATTGGTGATTATGCAATGATTGGTGGAGCTTCAGCTCTTGCTCAAGATGTACCTCCATTTTGTATGGCAGAGGGAAATCGTGCAAGTTTAAGAGGACTTAATCTAACAGGTCTTAGAAGAAAACTAGAACGAGATGATATTAATGCACTTAAATCAGCTTATAGAGAGCTATTTGAATCAGGTCAACCACTCAAAGACACAGCAAGTCGTATTTTAGAAGAGACTTCAAACCATTATGTAAACGATTTATGTGACTTTGTGCTAAAAACAAAAAGAGGAATCCCTTATGAAAGAAAAGGATTATAATGATAAATAGAAATTGTAGCTTTTGTGACGCGGTAGAAAGTGATATAAACCCTTTAATCGCTGGTAATGGCGTTTATATTTGTAAAAATTGTGTAACTTCTGCATATAAGATTATGTTTGGAGATGAAAAAGTAACAAATACTACTCAAGATAAAGAGTTAGTTGATGCCGTTACAAAACTTATGACACCAAAAGAGTTAAACACTTTTTTAAGTGAATATATTATCGGTCAAGAGAGAGCTAGAAAACTGTTAAGTGTAGCTGTATATAACCACTACAAGAGAATTTTTAAAGACACAGAGTCAGTTGATGATGAAACAGAGATTGCAAAATCAAATATCCTTCTCATCGGTCCAACTGGTTCAGGTAAAACACTTATGGCTCAAACTATTGCTAGAGTTTTAAATGTTCCTATAGCCATAGCAGATGCAACAAGTTTAACAGAAGCTGGATATGTTGGAGAAGATGTTGAAAATATTTTAACTAAACTTCTTCAAGCAGCTGATGGCGATATTAAAAAAGCAGAACAAGGTATAGTTTTTATAGATGAAGTAGATAAAATCTCAAGAATGAGTGAAAATCGATCTATAACTAGAGATGTATCTGGTGAAGGTGTTCAACAAGCACTTTTAAAAATTATAGAGGGTGCTCAAGTAAATATCCCACCAAAAGGTGGAAGAAAACATCCTAATCAAGAATTTACTTCTATTGATACAACTGGTATATTATTTATTTGTGGTGGTGCTTTTGATGGTCTTAGTGAAATTTTAAAGAAAAAACAGGGTGAAAATATTTTAGGATTTGGACATAAAAAGAAAAGTAAAGATGAGCAAAAAACAACTTATGATATGGTTGAGCCAGATGATTTAGTTTCTTATGGTCTTATCCCTGAGCTTGTTGGTCGTCTTCCTATTATAGCTTCATTAAATGAAATTACAGAAGAGGATATGGTTCGCATCTTAACTGAACCAAAGAACTCTCTAATTAAACAATATAAAAAACTTTTCTCTATAGATGAAGTTGAATTAAATTTTGAAGATGATGCACTTACATCAATCGCAGCTAAAGCTATAAAAAGAAAAACTGGAGCGCGTGGACTTCGTGCAATTTTAGAAGAAAATATGATAGATATCATGTATGAACTTCCAGAATATAGTGGTTATGAAGTTTTAATAACTAAAGATGTTATTGATAATGGTGAAGCACCTATATATATAAAAAAACAAACTAAAAAAACAGCATAAGGCACAAATATGATATTTAACAAAATAGTAGGTCTTTTTTCAAGTGACCTATCAATTGACTTAGGAACTGCGAATACAATTGTAATTGCAAAAGGAAGAGGAATTATAATTAATGAACCTTCTGTTGTTGCTGTAAAAACTGAAAAATATGGTCAACAAAGAGTTTTAGCTGTTGGTCAAGAAGCTAAAGATATGGTTGGTAAAACTCCAGGAAATATTAAAGCTATCCGTCCAATGAGAGATGGTGTTATTGCTGATTTTGATATGACTGAAAAAATGATTAGAAAATTCATAGAAAAAGCTCATGGAAGAAGTTCTTTAATAAGTCCTAGAATTATCATCTGTGTTCCATACGGTTTAACTCAGGTTGAGAGAAAAGCAGTTCGTGAATCAGCTTTAAGTGCAGGAGCAAGAGAAGTATTTCTTATAGAAGAACCAATGGCTGCAGCGATTGGTTCTGGTATTGATATTCGTGAACCTCAAGGAAACTTAGTTGTTGATATTGGTGGTGGTACTACTGAAATCGGTGTTGTTTCACTTGGTGGATTAGTGCTTTCAAAATCAATCCGTACTGCTGGAGATAAAATAGACCAAGGGATAGTTAACTACATTAGAAGAAAATACAATCTCCTTATTGGTGAGAGAGTTGCAGAAGAGATAAAAATCAACATAGGAACTGCAGTTGTACTTGATAAAGAATTAACAATGATTGTTAATGGTAGAGATCAGGTTGAAGGACTTTTAAGCTCAGTTGAGTTAACTAGTGAAGATGCTAGAGAAGCTATGAAAGAACCACTTGTAGAGATTGCTGAAGCTCTTCGTGATGTGCTAGAAAAAATGCCACCAGACTTAGCTGGAGATATTGTAAATCATGGTATTATTTTAACTGGTGGAGGTGCTTTAATCCGTCAACTTGATAAATACCTTTCAGATATAGTTAAAATTCCTGTTTTTGTTGCTGATGAACCACTTTTAGCAGTTGCAAGAGGAACTGGTCGTGCTCTTGAAGAGATAGATTTATTGCAAGAACTTTTCGACAATGAATAAAGAGCTATTTAGCTTTTTATCAATATTTATCGCCCTTTTAGTTGGTGCGATATATTATACAAACACTATTCAAGCACCTTTTATTGAATCTTTAAATTATTTAAAAACCACTTATCATAAAGGTATAGAACTCACACAAAATGGTATCAATAAACACTTTTTTCAATCCTCAGAAATAACCAGACTGACAAATCAACTTCAAAACTATGAAAACAACCACCTTGTTATGCAACAATTAGCTTCTGAAGTAAATGACCTATTTCAAGCAAATAAATCAAAATTAAAAACTAATCCAAAAATTGAACTTGTTCGTACAATATCTTATGAAGAGTTTGGAAATTTCAACCGACTTTGGATAGAGATAAAGGATTATAATAGTTCTAAGATTTACGGTTTAACTTATAAAGAGGTTGTTGCAGGTATAGTTATTTCAAAAAACAATCACCCACTAGCTCTACTAAATAAAGATATAAAATGCACATATGCAGTACATGTTGGCTCAAAATTAGCACCAGGTATTGCACAAGGAAATAATGACGAGAATATAGTTGTAAAATATATCCCTGCATGGTTTGAAATAAATGAAGGTGATGAAGTTACTACATCAGGATTAGATGAAATCTTTTTCAAAGGTTTAAAAGTTGGAAAGGTTCTATCAACAAGCAAATCACAAGGGTTTCAAACTGCAATAATATCACCATACTACAAATCAAATAATCCAAATTATTTTCATATGATTAAAAGAGAAAGATAAAACTCATCAAATCTTAAGTGCCTTTTAGATACAATCACTAAATTTTTAATATATAATTTAAAGGTAAAAAATGCCAAAACGCACCGACATAAATACTATTTTACTTATAGGTTCTGGTCCTATTATTATTGGTCAAGCTTGTGAGTTTGATTACTCTGGAACTCAAGCCGTTAAAACTCTAAAAGAGTTAGGTTATCGTGTAGTACTTATCAACTCAAATCCTGCTACTATTATGACAGACCCAGAATTTGCAGATAGAACATACATAGAACCAATTAAAGAAGATGTAATAGCTAAAATCATAAAAGATGAAAATGTTGATGCAGTTCTTCCAACTATGGGTGGACAAACAGCACTAAATGTTGCAACTTCTATGTATGAAAAAGGGATGCTTGAAGGTATAGAGTTTTTAGGTGCAACTCCAGAAGCTATCCATAAAGGTGAAGACCGTTCAGCTTTTAATGAAGCTATGGTAAAAATTGGTATGGATTTACCAAAAAGTGCTAATGCCTACACTGTTGATGAAGCGATTAAAGTGGTTAAAGAGATTGGTTTCCCTGTTATTAGTAGAGCTTCTTTTACACTTGCAGGTGGTGGTTCAGGTGTAGCATATAACATGGAAGAGTTTAAAAAATTAGCTGAGGAAGGTCTATCAGCTTCTCCTGTAAATGAAATCGAAATTATGGAATCTATGCTTGGTTGGAAAGAGTATGAGATGGAAGTTATCCGTGATAAAGCTGATAACTGTATTATCGTTTGTGCGATTGAAAACTTTGATCCTATGGGTGTTCATACTGGTGACTCAATCACTGTTGCACCTGCACTTACTTTAACTGATAAAGAGTACCAAAGAATGCGTAATGCTTCTTTTGATATTTTAAGAGAGATTGGTGTTGATACTGGTGGATCTAATGTTCAGTTCTCAATTTGTCCAAAAACTGGTCGTATGATTGTTATCGAGATGAATCCTCGTGTATCTCGTTCATCTGCTCTAGCTTCTAAAGCAACTGGTTACCCTATTGCTAAAGTGGCAACTCTTTTAGCTGTTGGTTTTACTCTTGATGAAATTACAAATGACATTACTGGAACTCCAGCCTCATTTGAACCAGTAATCGATTATGTTGTTACTAAAATCCCTCGTTTTACATTTGAAAAATTCCCTGAAGCTGTAAATACTTTAAGTACAAGTATGAAATCAGTTGGTGAAGTTATGGCGATTGGTCGTACATTTAAAGAGTCTATGCAAAAAGCTCTTTGTTCACTTGAAACTGGTCTTTGTGGGTTTGATGAGATAGATGCTGATGATGAATTTATAAAACATGAAATCCGTCGTCCAAATGCAGACCGTATGCTTTATGTAGCTGAAGGTTTTCGTCGTGGCATGAGTATTGAAGAGATGTTTGATACTTGTGCAATTGACCATTGGTTTTTATACCAGATTCAAGAGATAGTTCAAGCAGAACAATCAATTACAGATAAGGCTCTTTTTGATGAAAAGTTAATGAGAGATTTAAAAGTTGATGGTTTCTCAGATAAAAGAATCTCACAACTAATACTTAAAAACGCTAAGCATACAATTAGTGAAAATGAAGTATATAAAGCAAGAAAAGATTTAGGAATTCAATTAGAATTTAATGAAGTTGATACTTGTTCAGCAGAGTTTGAAGCACTAACTCCATATCTTTACTCAACTACTAACATCACTAAACTTCCAAATGTTAAGAACCGTGTAAGTGATAAGAAAAAAGTTCTTATTTTAGGTGGTGGACCAAATAGAATCGGACAAGGTATCGAGTTTGATTATTGTTGTGTTCATGCTGCTTTTGCTTTAAAAGAGATGGGCATAGAGTGTATTATGCATAACTGTAACCCTGAAACAGTATCAACTGACTATGATACATCTGATGTTTTATACTTTGAACCTATCGATTTAGAACATGTAAGAGAAGTTATAGAAAATGAGCAACCAGATGGAATTATTGTTCACTTTGGTGGACAAACTCCACTTAAACTTGCTGATGCTCTTACAAAAATAGGTGCAAATATCTCTGGAACTCCATCTGCTGTAATTGACCTTGCAGAAGATAGAGAACAGTTCTCAAACTTTGTAATCAAACATGGACTAAAGCAACCAGAAAATGGTTTAGCTCGTAAAAAAGAGGAAGCAAGTCCGATTGCTGAAAAACTTGGTTTTCCAGTTTTAGTTCGTCCATCTTTTGTTCTTGGTGGTCGTGGAATGAAAATAGTTTATTCACATGCCGAACTAGATGAATATATGGCACTTGCAATCTCTGTTTCAAATGAAGCACCAGTTTTAATTGACAAGTTTCTAGATCAAGCAATTGAGCTTGATGTTGATGCTATTTGTGATGGAAAAGATGTTTATATCGGTTCAGTTATGCAACATATCGAAGAAGCAGGAATCCACTCTGGTGATTCAGCTTGTTCACTTCCTCCAGTAAACCTTAGTGAGGAAATGATAGAAAAAGTTGAACAACAAACTAAAACTATTGCTCTTGGACTTGGTGTTATTGGACTTATGAATGTTCAGTATGCAATCTATAAAGATGAAATCTACCTAATAGAAGTTAATCCTCGTGCTTCTCGTACAGTACCATTTGTATCTAAAGCAACAGGTATGCCTCTTGCTAAAGTTGCAACTCGTGTTATGGTTGGTGAAACTCTAAGAAGTTCATTAGAGTATTATGATAAATATGATGTTGTTCAAGAGCTTAATGGTCTATTAAAACCTCGTCTTAAAGATCATGTTTCTGTTAAAGAAGCTGTTTTTCCTTTTCATAAACTTATTGGCGCAGATTTAGTTCTATCTCCCGAGATGAAGTCAACAGGTGAAGTTATGGGAATTAGTTCTAATTTTGGTATAAGCTTTGCGAAATCTCAATTGGCTGCTGGAAATAAAATCCCAACAGATGGAACTTGTTTCTTATCATTTGTAGATGCAGATAAAAAATATGCTTCTGAAATTGCAAGTGGTCTTCATAAACATGGTTTTAAACTTGTAGCAACTAAAGGTACTCAAATTATTTTAGAAGAGGCAGGCATACCATGCGATAGAGTTCTTAAAATCTCTGAGGGTCGTCCAAATATTGAAGATAGCATGAAAAATGATGAAATCTCCATGGCTATTAATACATCTGATAATAACACATCTAAAAAAGACGCTACTGTTATCCGTCAAGAAGTTCTAAGAAGAAGTATCCCTTATTTTACAACACTAAGTGCTGCAAGAGCTTTAATTTTAGCACTTGATGAGATGAAAGATGATTCATGGTCAAATCCAAAAGCACTTCAAGATTTTCTAGTATAAATACTAAAATTATACTTGCTCAAACCGACACAACTGTCGGTTTTGCATCACAAAACCATCAAAAATTATCAGATATAAAATCACGCTCTACTTCAAAACCTTTTATTAAAGTATATGACTCTTTCTTAGCCTGTGAAAATAGAATTCCAAAGAACATGAAAAACTTAATTCGTCGTTCTAAAAAAACAACATTTATAATTAACAATCAAGCTATTAGAATAAACCCATATACTAACAATTCGCAAATACAAAGAGATTTAAACTACTACTATTCAACATCTGCAAATGAAAAAAATAAAAGCTTTGATAGAGAGTTTTGTGAATCAAAAGCTGATATAATTATAGAAGACAAATATGGACTTCGTGAAAATAGTTCATCAACTTTACTGAAAATAAACAATAAAAAAATAGTGAGGATAAGATGAGTAAGCTAGTTCAAGCTTTATTGGTTGGTTTTTTAATTACACTTATACTAGATGGATTGATGTTTATGGGGATGCTAGTTAATTATATAAACTACTATGAAATCAATCTTTTTTACAAGCCATTTTTTGCAAATAATCAAAATATTTATCTCTTTAGTTTCTTAAGTATAATATTTGGATTTATAGTAACATATATAAATAATGATAAATTTAGTGCCATTAGCATTGGTATATTGTTCTCATTATCTTTATCTACTTTTATTACACCTATTGGTAAATCTCTTGGTGAAAAATTATTTATGACAAAAGATGTAACTCTTAGAGATTCTAAATATACATATAATGGAAATATATATTATAATGGCAAAACACAAATAATATTTTTTGATAAAGATGTAGAAAAAATTATAATTATAGATAAAAAGGATTTAATATAATGCGACATATATCTTCGATAGCTGGTGGTGTAGCACTTGGTAGTGCTGGTGTTTTAATGATGAGTGTTCTTAGTGGCTGTGAAGCTCCACAACAAGAGCAACAAAATAGATTTTTAGTGATAGAGCAACAAACTAATGGAAAATATATAGTAGTTGAAGAGATGCCAACAGATGGTGCAAGCCGTGCAATTATCCGTGAAAAAGATGAAAATGGCAATACTACTGAGAGATTCATGAATGAAGCTGAGATGAAATCTTTAGCTGAGCAAGAGTATCAAAAAGTTCAAGATGGAACAAGTGAAACTATG
>JAIOSY010000029.1 GCA_021107375.1 Sulfurimonas sp. | reverse complement strand
TTGCTTTAGCCTCTTTATACTCTTGTTTTCTTTGTTCTATCTGTTTCACAATAGAGTTATCTTTTGCTTTGCACTCTAATTTGTTAGAGTTGTATAGTCTTTCTGCTAACTCAATTTGTTCATTTTTTAAATCTGTTTTAAATGTAAGATTATTTGCCTCAGCGTGAAGTCTAACTCTTTTTGCTTCTAATTCTTGAAACTTTATCGCATTTGTTTTAGAAGTTGATAGTGATTTAGAGTTGTTTATTTTAAGTATAACCTCTCCCTCTTTGACACTTTGCCCCGCTTTAATTAAGATTGATTCAACTATACCACCTTCAAGATTTTGTATAACTTGATTTTGACCATATGGGATAACATCTCCATCTCCACGAGTAATTTCATCTATCTCTGCAAAAGATGCCCAAATAATAAAAGCAAAAATACTAAAGAGCCAAATTTTCAACACTTTACTTACTCTTGATGGTGTTCTATTTAAAATAGCCGCACTCAGGCTATTCATAAACTCATAATCTTTTTCGTTATACTCTACAGGTGTATTATTTTTCTTCAATTTTCCCACCTCCACCTTGCAGTTGTTTTAATGCTTTGTCTTTTGGAGCATCTATATAAATTTTACCATCATTCATTACGATAACTCTATCTACTATTTTTAAAAGAGTCATTTTTTGAGTTACCATAATTGATGTTGTACCTTTTAGTGCATCTTCTATGTTATTTAATAATCTAGCTTCCGTAATTTGATCCATAGCGTTACTAGGCTCATCCATAAGCATGATTGGAGCAGATAGTAAAAAGGCTCTTGCTATTCCTATACTTTGTCTTTGTCCACCTGAAAGACCTTGCCCTCTCTCACCAATTGGCATCTCATAACCTCTTGGATGTTTTTTAATAAATTCTGCAGTACCACTAATTTGAGCAGCTCTTATCATCTCTGTATCACTGGCATGTGTAGCTCTAAAGGTAATATTATCTTTAACTGTTCCACGAAATAGCATAATATCTTGAGAAACATAACCCATATTTTTTCTCAAATCGGCAGGATCAATTTGTTTTATATCTATCCCATCTATTAAGATTTGTCCAGAGTCAGGCTCATAAAGACCAAGTATGAGTTTTTGTATAGTACTTTTTCCTGAACCAATTCGACCAATTATTGCAACATGTTCACCTGGTTTTATCTCAAAAGACACATTTTTAAGTGATGGAACTTCTGTATCTGGATAAGAAAAAGTTACATCAACGAACTCTATGTGACCACTAAAATCTGGTCTCTCAACAAACTTTTTACCACTTGGTCTTTCACTTGGTTGAGATATGATGTCGTTAAGTGTTTCATATGAAGTTTTAGTATCTTCATAATTTGTCATTAGTCCTGTAACTTGTCCCATTGGGGCTAATGCACGACCAGTTAAGATAACAATTGCAATTAATCCACCCATTGAGAGATCATGTGTTTGTATTTGATATACACCAAAAACGATAATCATTACTGTATTTAGCTGAATTAAAAGTTGTGTAATTGTTGGGATTGAAGCTGAAAGTAGACGGGATTTTAAACTTTTAGTTGCAATCTCTCCTGTTGATTCTTCCCATTTCCATTGTACTTGATTTAGTGTTCCAAGCGTTTTAAGTGTTTCAATATTGTTTAAAGTCTCTATGAGGATAGAACTCTTTTTTGCACTAGCCTCATGAGTACTCTCTATACTCGCTCTTAAAGGTTTTTTAATGAAAAAAGCATAAGATAAAATAAAAAGCATAGTAACTATAGGAATGATAGCTATTGCTCCACCAATATAAGCAATAACTATTAAAAATATAATAGAAAAAGGTAAATCTATAATAGCTGCCATAGTTGCATTTGTCAAAAAACTTCTAATTGAATCAAAATCTTTTAAGTTAGAGGAAAAAGAACCAACAGAAGATGGATGGTTTGCCATTTTTAAGTCTAGCACTTTTTCAAAAATAATAGAGGACATGATAATATCACTTTTTTTAGCAGCATTTTCTAGTAACAGTGTTCTTGTAAATTTTAAGAAAGTATCAATAATATATATAATAGATACCCCAATGGCGAATACCCATAGTGTTTCTATTGCATTATTTGGTACAACTCTATCATAAACATTCATAGTAAATAGTGGTGATGCTAAAACAAAAAGATTTATAAGGAGTGACGCATATAAAACATCTTTATATACACCAGCAGAGAGTTTGATTGTACTCCAAAACCAATGTTTTTGAGTTAAATGAAGTGTTCTTGCATTATCTTCTGTGTATTCAAACCCTTTTTTAACCATGAAGCCAAAGCCGATATATTCATCTTCTAAATCTTCAAGATCTACCCATTGTTCAATAGCTTCTTCTGCTGGCATAATAATTTTAGCTTGTGCACCATCTTTTGAAATGCTATCTAAGATACATGCACTTTGATTTGATAGTAATACAATCATTGGAAGTTGAAGAGGTGATATTTGACCTAGTGGTCTTCTAATTAGGGATGATTTTAGTCCAGCTCTTTGGGCAGCACGAGAAAAAAGACCTTTAGCGTTATTTATAGAAAAAAGTTCTGGAGATTCGCTA
>JAIOSY010000152.1 GCA_021107375.1 Sulfurimonas sp. | reverse complement strand
TTGCTTTAGGTTTTGACAGAATGATTATGCTTATGACAAAAAAGAAAAGTATCCGTGATGTTATCGCCTTCCCTAAAACTCAAAAAGCATCTTGTGTACTTACAAAAGCACCAAGTGAAGTTGATAACACTCAACTTCGTGATTTACATATTAGATTACGCGAACAAACTAACGCGTCAATAAATGAAGAAACTTTTTCTAATTATCGGAGCTCCCGGCTCTGGTAAGACTACTGATGCTGAATTAATCGCAGAAAAAAATAACAATATCACTCACTACTCAACTGGAGATATGCTTAGAGCAGAAGTTTCAAGTGCTAGTGAGATTGGTAAAGAGATTGAGGGTTTTATATCTAAGGGACTTATAGTTCCTATAGAGATAGCGATTAAAACAATAGTAAATGCTATAAAATCTGCTCCTACAAATAACGTAATTTTAGATGGCTATCCAAGAAGTATAGAACAGATGAATGCTTTAGAAAACTTCCTACAAAAAGAAAGCGAACTTGAATTAGTAAGTGTTATAGAAGTTGCTGTAAGCGAAGAAACTGCAAGAGATAGAGTTCTTGGTCGAAATCGTGGTGCTGATGATAATACAGAAGTATTTGACAACCGTATGAAAGTTTATATCGAACCTTTAGCTGAAATTCAAGCTTTTTATACTGTTAAAAATATTTTAAAAGTGGTTTCTGGCGAGGGAACAATCGAAGAGATTGTAACTGAAATGGGAAGTTTTATAGACTCTAAAATATAATATCCAGAATCTCTTCTGGATACTCTGCAACTTAACCTAACTTTGAAACAATACTTGCTTCAACATCAGAAATATCAGCAGTACCATCAACTGTAATATAAATTAAATTTTCAACTTTTTTAGCTTGTTCTTTATAATAACCTATCAAAGGTTTTGTAAGGTCATGATAAACTTTTAATCTATCTAAAACTACTTCCTCTTTATCATCATCTCTTTGAACTAAATCTTCACCAGTCTCATCATCTTTACCTTCAACTTTTGGTGGATTATAAACTAAGTGATAAGTTCTACCAGATGCTAAGTGAGCACGACGACCAGCCATACGAGTAACAATCTCAGCATCAGGTACATCTATCTCGATAACTGCATCAATCTCTATACCTGCACTTGTTACAGAATCAGCTTGAGGAAGTGTACGTGGAAAACCATCTAGAAGATAACCATTTTCACAATCATCCTCAGCAATTCTATCTTTAACAAGACCAATAATAATCTCATCAGTTACAAGCTGACCAGCATCCATAGCAGCTTTAGCCATCTTACCCATCTCTGTACCTGCTTTTATAGCAGCTCTTAACATATCACCCGTAGAGATTTGAGGGATGTTATATTTTTTCGTTAAAAATTGAGCCTGAGTACCTTTTCCAGCACCAGGAGCTCCTAAAAGAATTATACGCATTATTTATCCTAATTTATTTAATTAGTGAAATTATATATAAATGTAGTTAAAACTAACTATAAATAAACATCTAAAAAGAGAAATTATTTATAAAATGATTTTGTCAAACTTTTCATCTACCATTTTTATTACATCATCTATATTTGCACCTGCTTTGACCTCTATTGAAAGATGTACTGGTTTATAGAGTATATTATTTTTTTCAGATATTTTATCTTCTTCTACAGCAGTTTTTAAACTAATTTGATTTATTGTTTTTTCTACAAGTCTATACATATTTTCATTACGAATCATAATAAATTTATTATGTCCGTAATAAGCTACAAATACAGCATGTCCATCAAACTCTTTTTTCTGTGTTTTAAATACGTCTGCAACATTTTCATCGATACTATTTCGGATATCTCTACCATACCATTTAACCATCTTATCAATATTCTCAATCCTTATAATATCAATAACAAAAGAAGAGTTTTTATTAAGACGATGCTCAAGATCTGCAGTAGCTGCATAAATATTTGGTAACCCTGTTTTTGTATTGATATTAACAAGTTGTTCCTCATCAGTAATATCAGTAAAAGATATAATAAATTTATCTTCGTTAGATACTTTTTTATGTTTAATAAGATAGACTTTATCTTCTAACTCTCTCTTTATTATAACCTTATGAATCTCTTTATCATTTGATTCAAGTAGTTGAGTGAACTCTTCATTAGTATTAACATCTACATATCCTTTATGTATTTCAAAGAGTGAAGGAAGATTCTTAATTTCCATCTGACATGAGTCCAAGCTTTTATAACCTGCAATCTCTAAAAACTGCTGATTTACCTGCGTCACTACACCTTTATCTATAAGTATGGTACCATGTTCAATCATATCAGAAATTATCTGTGTTTCTGCTATTTTTTCATCTATTCTCTTTTGAAGAAGCTGGTTCTGTTTTTTATTATAAATAAATTCACTAAGTTTATAAAGTACTAGTAAAAATTTCTTATTATTAAAAGGTTTAAGTACAAACTTATCAACACCACTATCAATTAAATCCATAAGGTATTGTGGCTCATTATATGCAGATGTAATTATAATCTTCTGCTCTTCATTAATCTGTTTAATGGCATGAACCATCTCGATGCCATTCATCTTTGGCATATTGATATCGCTGATAACAATATCATAATTTCCGGCTTTATATTGTTCAAGTCCATCTTCACCATTATCAGCCAAATCAATCACTGGAAAGAAACGACTCAAAAAATCATCTATCTCTTCTTGAATACTTTTGTCATCTTCTACATATAATACTTTTATATCTGCAGCATACTCTATTAATTTGCTTATTGTAATCATTCCAAACCTCATATATAAAAAATATA
>JAIOSY010000063.1 GCA_021107375.1 Sulfurimonas sp. | reverse complement strand
GATTTTAATGGATTTACAAATGCCAATCATGGATGGTTACGAAGCAACTAAAAATCAAATCAATAGGCATGAACGAACATATTAACAAGCCTATTGAGATATATTAAAATTTAATTGATTAATCGTAAACCGAATCAATATTGAATTCATCTTCTTCAAGTTCTGGTAGAGAAGATAAAGAGTCTTTATTTACTTCAGAACCTTTTAAATCATAATTATGCTGTTGATAAAAAGTTTGCTCTTTGGCATATTTTTTTTCTCTTTCCATCTCTATTTTAATCTGCTTTTCAAGTCTTTCTTTTTTTTCTTTATCAGTAGAAGCACTATCTGAAGCCAACAAAAGAGAACTAAATATAAGTATAAATGCAATAACTATTTTCATGAGTATATTTCCTTTTTATTATAATAAATATAATTGTAACTAAATTTTACTTTATGAAAATTAAAAAAAATTATCTAAATATTTATTTCATTTTTTATAATTTCTGCCAGTTGGCTACACTCTTTGATTTTTTGTGAGTAGTTTAATTCCTCTTTTAATAACACATCTATAAATGTACTACCAACAATAACTCCATCAGCACCTTTTACTTTATCTCGGGCAGTTTTTGGATTTACTCCAAAACCAACATATACTGGTGTTTGTGTATGATTTTTTATAGAGTTTAAAAATGGTTGTAAATCTTCAGCTTGACCTGAACCAGTAATACCTGTATACGCAACCATATATATAAACTTTTGGGCATTACTAACAATCTTTTTAATTCTAGCATCGCTATCTGTAGGTGCAACAAAACTTATGTTTGATATATCATTATCTTTAAAAAGTTTACTATATTTTTGTGCCTCTTCATGCGGTAAATCTGGGATAATAAGTCCGTTAATACCAAGTTCTTTGGCATGTGGAATTAGTTTATTCATATTTTGTTGGTAAAAGCTGTTGAAATAACCCATCCATAAAGTGTCTATTTTTGGGGCTATTACCTCTGATATTTCAAGTAGATGTTGAAATTTGAATCCAGATTTAAGTGCTTTATGATTTGCTTTTTCTATTAAAGGTCCATCAGCAACAGGGTCAGAAAAAGGAACACCAAGTTCAAGAGTATCAACTCCACTTTCACCTAATGCTAGGGCTAAATCGATACTAAAAGATTTTTCAGGGTATCCAGAAGTTATAAATGCTACTAAGTTTTTCAATTGTTTTTCTCTTTTTATTATTTTTCTAAATCAGGTATTTTTAGGAGCGCAAACCTTATTTTTGATAAAGGTGTGTCATTTTTAAAATCATCATGCCAAGCGGCAAACATATCACTTATCTCAAGCAACCAGTTTATCGTTTCTTCATTTACAGGTTTTGTTTTATTTCTAAGCTGTTCCAATTCATCTTCAACAAGTGTCGCAAGTCTCGACATAGGCTCTATTTGTAAATACCCAGAAGCAGATTTAATATTATGAAAAACACGAAATAACTCATCTATACATCGAATTTGCATATTGGGTTTAGATAAATCAATAATCATAATTTCCATGCTATCGACCATCATCGAATAGTGGTCTAGAAACTCATCAACTATCTCAAAATCGAAGTTAGCTTCTAAATCACTTCTTATGCCCATAAATTAATTCTCCTATTTAGTGTAATTGTAGCACTTTTTAGTTAAAATTCTTTTTACTAAATATATCAATAGTTGAAATTTATAAAAAGAGTTCTATGATGAAGAAAAAAATGACTATATCCTCAATACAAAAAGCCAAAGGAGTTACACCTTTAGTTATGATTACTGCTTATGATGCACTTTTTGCTTCATTATTTGAATCAAGTTGTGACATGATTCTAGTTGGAGATAGCTTAAATATGAGTTTTGCTGGTAAAAGTGATACTCTAAGTGCAACAATGGATCAGATGATATATCATACAAATGCAGTGTGTAATGGTGCAAAAAATAGTTTTGTTATTTGTGATATGCCATTTGGAACATATACAAATGAAGATGATGCCCTAAAAAATGCGATTAGAGTTTTTCAAGAAACAAGTGCTGATTGTGTTAAGATAGAGGGTGGAGATGATAAAGCCAATATTGTTAAACATCTTACATCAAATGGTATAGCTGTTTGTGGTCATATAGGTTTGCTTCCTCAGTCGGTTAGAAGTGAAGGTGGATATAAGGTAAAAGGTAAAACAAGTGCAGAATGCTTATCTCTTATAGAAGATGCTATAGCTATAGAAGATGCTGGTGCTTTTTGTATGGTTGTCGAAGGTGTTAAGGCTGAAGTTGCTGCAGAGCTTGCAAATAGCGTTGATATTCCAGTTATTGGGATAGGTGCTGGTTGTGATGTAGATGGACAAGTTTTAGTTTTCTCAGATATGCTAGGACTTTTTGAAGAGTTTACACCTAAGTTTGTAAAAAAATATATTGATGGGGCATCGTTGGTTAGAGATGCTGTTATAAACTATGCTGATGAAGTTAAAAAGAGAGAATTTCCTCAAGAAATTCATACATATTAGTAGTATATAATGATGGATAGAATAGTAGAGATAGAAAAGTTTGATGCAGAGGAGACAAGTGTAGAAAAAACTCTTCGCCCTGATGCTTGGAGTGAATATATAGGTCAAGAACAAATTAAAAAAAATCTAGGTGTTTTTATTGAAGCTAGTAAAAAAAGAGCTGAAGCACTTGATCATGTTTTATTTTTTGGACCTCCTGGACTTGGAAAAACTACTTTAGCCTTAATTATTG
>JAIOSY010000023.1 GCA_021107375.1 Sulfurimonas sp. | reverse complement strand
GCAAATACAGTAGTGATATTGCTACAAAAAATCATATACATGACCCATATATCATTGATGCTATAATGCACCATCACGAAGCACATGATGGAACTGGCTACCCATCTGGTTTAATGAGTAAAGATATAAGCAATTTTGCTTCTATACTTAGTATTAGCGATGTTTTTGATGCTCTTACAAATAAAAGATCATATAGAGAAAAAAATTCTACTTTTGATGCCTTAAAAATAATGATGCAAGATACCTCTATGGCAAATAAATTCAATCAAGAATATCTCAAAGTATTTTTACAAGCATTATTAAAATAAACTTTATAGTATAATTTTATACTAAGATAAACTAAAGGCTCAACCATCATTTTAAACAACCAGACTATACTAGAACAATTTCGCTCTTTTTATAAAGAACATAATCCTAAAAATTTTGAAGATGCAGTTGAAAAATTTGCAATCTTTGGTGGTGTTGGATGGGGAGAACTTGATACCTCAAAAGATTCCTTTGAACTAATCCAAAAACTTGTACTTCCTGATTATAGATATATCAGAAATGATGTGAGTGAACTCTCAACAGGCATGCCTCTTTATCACAGTATTTTAACTGGAATTGCTGTTGGCGATGGAAAAACTCATACAGCTTATAAAAGGGCAAATATATCTAAAGAGGTTGGAGACAAAGCGATAGAAGAGCTTTGTGACCTTGGGATTATTAAACTTGATAAATCTAAAAAAGTTTTTACTTCATGGGCAGAAGAAGATGGGGAGAAAGTATCTAACAAACTTTACTTCACTTCACCATTTTTAAGATTTTGGTTTGCTTTTATATCTCCACTTTTTAAAGGGATTAAAGAGGGTGACTATAAAGAGGTAAGAGAAAAATTTCAAAATCGTAAAAGTGAATTTACAAATTTAATTTTTGAACAACTATCTCAAGAGGTGCTAAAAACATCATTTAAAGATGATAAAATAGTTGAATGTAGTTCTTACTGGGATAATGAAATAGAGCTAGAGATTTATGCTAAAACTAAATCTGGAAAAATTATTGCAGGTTCTTGTAAATATACAAATTCAAAAATCAAAAAAAGTGAACTAACAAAACTTCAAGAAAAATGCAAAAAAGCAAAAATAAAAGCTGATATTTTTGTTATTTTTTCAAAACAAGGTTTTTCTAGTGAATTAAAATCACTTAAAGGTGAAAACATAAAACTATATACCATTAAAAACTTTAAACTATTAGTGGAAAATGAGTAAAAAAGTTTTAATCCTTCATGGTTGGGGTGGTAGTGATTTTCCCCATTGGCAAAGTTATTTAGCAAGTGAATTAGCAAAAGATTACGGTAAAGTTAGTTTTTTAAAATTTTCCAACTTTGATTTTCCCCAACTTGGCATGTGGAAACAAGAGTTAAAAGATGAACTTCAAGATTTTAAACCAGATATAGTTGTTTGTCACTCTTTGGCAAATACTCTTTGGTTTCATCTTTGTGCTGATGAAGAGATTGAAGAAGTTGAAAAACTATATCTTGTTGCACCACCTAGTATGAGATGTGAAATTGAAGAACTAAAAAGCTTTTTTCCAATCCACATGCCAAAAAACCCACATGCCAAAAAAACTATTTTAATCACTTCAACAACTGATCCATATTTAACACAAACAGAGGCTAAAGAGTTACAATCATCTTTAGATGTAGAGATGAAAGTTTTAGAAGATGCTGGACATATAAATGCGGATAGTGACTTTGGTGAATGGCAGTGGATACTACAAGATATTAAGAAGGAATTATAGATGAATGATACAGTAGAAGAGTTAGAAACTAAACTTCAAGAGATGATGTTAAACATGGATAATATCGCTCAAAAAGTACAAAATAAAGAGCTAGACGCTTACGCTGGTTTCATGGAATCTGAGAAATACAAAAATAAAATTATAGAGATAGGAAATGCTTTAAAAGAAAAAGGGATTGATATAACTACAAGGACGGACTAAGCATAAACATCCAAAAGATGTGTAGAATCAACACTCGGTTTAACTTCGCTTGTTTGTGTAGCTTGAAAACTTTTAGCATCTTGAAGTGTTTGATTTGTAGCATTAGGAAGCTCTGAAGAATTACTTTGTGAAGTATCTTCTTTTTTAACACTTGAATCTAGTCTTCCAACCTGTACCGAACTAGAGTAAGGTGATTGGAATAAATAACTATTCACCGTCATAATAATCTCCTCAACAATTACTAAAGTATATCATATAAAGTTTTACATTCTTTTTAGTTGAAAAATAGAATCGTCCTCCACCCCTACATATAGGTTGAAACTTGCATCATATTTACCAGACATATCAAATTCAGATTTAAAATCCAAATCAATTTTCTTTAAATAAGCTTCTATTTTATCAATAGCCTCACGACTTTTAGAAGTTATTTTTAAAACCTTATCACCTTTATATCCCATAAAAACCTCTAAATAATCTACATCAAGATCCATAGCATACGAAATAACATCTTTCATTTTTTCAAGTATCATAAATACCCCTTTGTTTATGATTGTATCACAATATAGTATAATAAGCACAAAAAGATATAAATGCAAAATTTACTAACACTACTGACACAAAAAACAAAACTAAAAAAAGAACATATTACAAATATTTTAACTCTCTTAAATGAGGGTTCAACTATCCCATTTATTGCACGATACAGAAAAGAGATGACTGGTGGAGCTAGTGATGAAGTTTTGAGAGAATTTGAGACTATTTATCTCAGTTCTAAAAAACTTTTAGAGAGAAAAGAGGAGATTTCTAGACTCATTAAAGAGAGAGCCAACTTATCAGATAGTTTAAAAAAAAGCATCCATGAAGCCCAAACTCTAAGAGTTTTAGAAGATATTTACAGACCGTTTAAAGAGAAAAAAACTTCTCGTGCAACCTTAGCTATGGCATGTGGCTTGACACCTTTAGCAAATATGATTCAAAGTGCAAAACTCACAAAACAAGAGATAATCGCACATGCCAAGAACTTCGTAAAAGGTGAAATTAAATCTTATGAAGAGGTGATTAAAGGCGCTCAAGATATTTTAGCCGAGAGATACGCAGAACAACCTCGCCAAAGAGAAGCATTAAGAAACTCTATGCTTAGATTTGCTCTTTTAGAGAGTAAAAAAACTAAAAATTTTAATGAAAATGGAGCGTTTAAAAATCTCGCTGGAAAATCTGAAAAAGTTGCTTACATACCATCATATCGCTACCTTGCAATTATGCGTGGAGTAAAAGAAAAAGAGTTGTCTGTAAAAATAACAACTGATATAAAACGGATAGAAGAAAATATCAAAAAATACAAAATCCCTCCTAATGCTTCAAGTTCAAAAGAACTACTTTTTGAAGCCTACAAAGATGGGCTAAAACGACTTTTACTCCCATCTTTAGAGAGAGAAATACACTCTGAGTTAAAAGAAAAAGCAGACATAGCAGCTATAAATGTATTTGGCAAAAATTTAGAACAACTTTTAATGACTCCACCTGTTACAAAAAAAGTTATCTTAGGCGTTGATCCTGCTTTTGTAAGTGGATGTAAATTGGCTGTGCTAGATGAAAATGGCAACTATTTGGAATCTGCTGTAATATATCCAACTGAGCCAAAAAAAGATTATGAAAATTCAAAAAACAAAGTTTTACAATTATCTAAAAAATATAATATCTCTGGAGTAGCGATAGGAAATGGAACTGCTTCTCGTGAAACTCAAGAATTTTTTGCTCGTCTAAATTGTGATGATAATGCAAACCTAAACTATACTGTTGTTTCTGAGGCTGGAGCATCAGTTTATAGTGCTTCAAAACTTGCCCAAGATGAGTACCCTAATCTTGATGTCACTATTCGTGGTGCTATCTCTATTGCAGCAAGAGTTCGTGATCCGATGGCAACCTTAGTAAAGATAGACCCAAAATCACTGGGAATTGGGCAATATCAACATGATGTAAATCAAAAATTATTAGAGAAAAAACTAGATGATGTTACTTGTGATCTTGTAAATAGAGTTGGAGTAGATATTAACTCAGCATCGGTATCGTTACTATCTCATGTAGCTGGGATTGGGGTAAAAACTGCTCAAAACATTATAGATTATCGCCAAACTAATGGCGATTTCACAACTAAAAGCCAACTTTTAAAGGTAAAAGGTTTAGGTAAAAAAGCATACGAACAAGCAGCTGGTTTTATCCGTATAAAAAATCCTAAAAACAGACTAGATGATACTGGAATCCACCCTGAGAGTTATCCGATTGCTAAAAAGCTTGATGGTTTAGATTTAAATGAAGTAAATCCACATGCCATATTAGAGGATTGGCACCCCAAGAGTATTTCCTCGCTATCGCTCACAGCACATGTGGGAGTAGAGACTCTTCAAGATATTATAAAAGAGTTACAAAAACCTGGTTTTGATATAAGAGAGGAGTTACCACCTATCCCTTTTAAAGAGGAAGTAACCGATATAAAAAAACTTAAAGAGGGAAGTTTTATCTCTGGAGTAGTTAGAAATATCACTGATTTTGGTGCCTTTGTTGATATTGGTTTAAAAAATGACGGGATGATTCATATATCTAAGATGAGTGAAAAAAGAATCTCTCACCCTTTGGAAATTCTATCACTAAATCAGTATCTACCACAAATAGAGGTAATTGATATAGATAAAGAAAAAGGAAAAGTTAGTCTTAGTTTAGTGGTACTAAAACAATAACTAAAAATTAATTTTCTACCACTGAAAAATAGTTTTTTGTGCTGTTATAGTTATATTTTTAGAATGATAATCATGTATATTTTCATTTAAAGTAACTTCAAAACTAATATCACTTAGGCTTTGATTTGTATATGCTTGTCTATCTTTATCTAAATTTAGATTAAAGAGTTTCGCTACAAAACCCCAGAAATTTGATTGTGATTTAGAAGTTTCATCAAATGATTTCTCTAAATAACTAATATTGACACCAGAATTATCATCTTCTAAACTCTTAACTAGCTGTGATAAAGTTCTCCCTTTTAAGGCTCTTTCTAAATCACTTTGAACTTTTTTAGCATTTTTATATACTACTTCTGCCTGTTGTTCCTGTTTTTGTGCTTTTATATAAGCTTTGAATGTTCCTTCTATTAGCATTTTATCACCACTTCTTTTAGCCTGTCGATAAACATATTTAGCCCCTTTCGTCAAATCCGTTTTATCTCCCTTATCTTTTGTAGCTATAAAAAGTAAAGCATTTGCCTTAGATATAGTAATAGATTCTAGTGAATCAAATTGAGTGGCGTATAGATTAATAGATAGTAAAATTACTATCATTGGTAATGAAAAAAAAATTATTTGAGTTTTCATAATTTACGCCTTAATAGTTAAGTATCAAAAGTATATAAAATCCAAGTGCAAAAAAAGTAAAAGAAAAGTGGAAGAAAAGTAGAAGGGTATAAATATACTTAAAAATCCTCTGAAATACCATACCCCTCTTTAGAATAATTTGTTATAAATTTAAATGGTGATTTGACATGAATATTTCTTACAGTAGACTTTAAAGCAGACAAACTCATCGGAGTATCAATCCAAACTTTATATTCAATCTCTTCATAATAAACTATACGCCCACGATTTTGAAGTAAAAGTAGAAGTAGATGTCGCTCTTTTTG
>JAIOSY010000039.1 GCA_021107375.1 Sulfurimonas sp. | reverse complement strand
TTTATCTGCAACTTTAGAGTAACCAAAACGAGCTAAAAAAGCATCCTTTTTTATATCTACTCTAAGTGCTAAAAGATTAGAATCTAAACTATTTGGATCTGTATACCCTATATGGTTTTTATCAATATCTGCTTGAGTTGAACCACCTTTTAGATTTGCCACACTATAATCAGCACCTAAATGATCAAACTGTTGTACATATCTAAGTCCAGGGATAATTTTCCAGCCATCACTAACAGAGATAGTGTAATGACTCTCAAATGTAAGATTACTTAGTATATCTGGAACCATTGCATAACTAAGGTTTAGTTTCAAATTTTTTACTGATTTATTTGTAATTGTTGCTATTAACAACTCATTATTATCTCCAATTCTATCAACTGTTAAATTTTTATTTACAGCAGAATCATCATTCTCTTCCCAACCATTAAAAGCTATAACATCATGAGAATTAGTATGATCGCGAAGTTTTTGTTTATCTAAATATGCCAGTTGAATAGTTGTATTTGGTATCTCTTTTATCGTAGCCGTGAAACCATCAAATGTATTTGGTATCATCTTTGTATCATTTGATTTTGTAAAAACAGATTCAAGTGTTTGACGCCCTAGTATAAAGGATGTTTTACTGATATCATATTTGAGATAAGCTTGAGCAATAACTGTCATCCCAAACTCACCTTTATTTTTCACATTGTAACGACTAAAAGTATCTTTACCAGATTTTACCAATCCAATATTATCAGCATCTTCACGCAACCAACCAGGATTTTGCGTTGTATATACACCAACAGTTGAACTAATCCCAGATATAGGTGCTGTTTTATAAACTATACTACCACCATAACCCATAGCTGTATGATCAAATTTTGTTTCATCATTATAATCATACCTAAAGGTATTTAGTCTAATTCGTCCATAAAACATACCCTCTGTAAATACTTCACCAATCGTATCTACTGAAGATGGTAACTTATTATAATCAACAACCATATTTGGTTTTAAAGTTACTTTTTCACCTACTAAAGTTGCTTGTGCTAAAGTTGTTAATCCTAGCACTAATATAAGTGCTAAACTAAATTTAAATCTTTTCATCCTTATCCTCTTTTTTCTCAATCTCTTCAATATTATTTTCCAAAATATCTCTATAATCATAAATTGATTCTACATATTTTACAGGTTCTTCACCCCTTGCATAGCCATATTTCAATGTTTTATAGTATTTTTTCTTAGAAAGAAGTGGTAAAACTTGTTTTAAATCACTCCATATATTTGGATTATATCCAAGTCTTACAGCTAGTTTCCTAGCATCATTAAGATGACCCATTCCAACATTATATGCAGCCAATGCAAATTTCAAACGATTTTCACCATCTATCTCTTGTGGTACAAACTTTATCATCTGTTTAAGATGTCTTGTACCACCAACAATACTCTGTTTTGGGTCAAGACGATTTTTAACACCCAAAAATTTTGCCGTAGTTTTTGTTAGCATCATCATACCTCTAACTCCAGTAAAACTTTTGGCATGTGGATTCCAATGTGATTCTTGATAAGATATAGCAGCTAAAAGTTCCCAAGGGATAGAATATCTCTCTCCTGCATTAATAAAAATCTCTTTATATTTTGGTAATCTTGTTTCAATTCTTTTATAAAACATCTTATTATCATAGTAATCAAAAAAATGGATATTACTATAATAATGATCTTTTAGTTCTGCCATTTTTCCTCTTTGATTAAAATCATTTAACCAAGAGTACATATTGGCTTCTAATTCATCTGCACCTTTTGGTAGAACCCATGCTAATTGCTCTCTTTCACTAATAGTAAATGCCAAATGCATCTCAGGATAGTATCGTAAATTTAATGCATATATGTTTGAATCAGCAATAGTACAATCTATTTTATGCGAAGCAACCTGTTCTAAAAGTTCTTCAGTTGAATAAGCACTACTAAAAGTAGCATTAATATCAAAACCATCTTTTATTAATGAACGAATAGTGTCGCTATAACTTGTTCCCTCACCAACTTTTAAATTTAACCCAACTAAACTTTCAACATCTCTTGGAAACTTTTTACTTTTCATCATACTACGATTACATATAACCTGCTCTTGTACTTCAAAATATGATGGTCCAAAATTAAACTCTTTTTCCCGTTTTGTGGTTTTTGTAAGTGAAGCAGATGTAATATGGATACTAGGATCTTTACCTAATTCTATAGCATCTTTAACAGTATTAGCCGTTACTATTTTAAGTTTAACACCTAAAGAATCTGCGTAAGCTTTCAAAAGGTCATACTCAAAACCTTGTGCTCCATTTACCCCTATGTAATAAGTTGAAGGTGCATTAAGTAAAACAACTTTTAACTCTTTATCTTTTTTTATTTTATCTAAAACTGAGAACTGCTTTATCTTATGAATAGGGGAGTATGCTGAATGAGACAACCATCCAAACATAAAAAAAGAAAATGCAAAGAAAATTAAAAGAAAAGGCTTTTTATACTGTTCCATAATTTATATTTTACATTTATAAGCTTACGCAAATATAAAACGATTAACCCCATTATCATACTCATGCGCTAAAACTTCATCATGTACTTTTAAAATAGAATCAACTAAATATAAACCTAATCCAAAACTATTTTTTGAAGGGTTGTCTTTTGTAAATGGTTCAATATAATATGATAATGGATATTTAATACACTCCCCTAAACTCTCAAAACACAACTCATTATTTATCATTACAATTTTTATATGTTTATCTACCGAATACTTTATACCATTATCAATCATATTTTTTATCGCTGTTGTATATAGTCTATAATTTGCATCTATTTTCTCTGATGAAGAGACCCACACCGTTACAAATTCCTTATCTACCATCGCCATATCTATAGCACCATCTATAATATCTACTAACCTATACTCTTTAAAATCACTTTTATCATTTAAAGATGTAACCTCTTCAATAAGGGCAAATTCCCCAACAAGAGATTCTAGTCTCCCAAAAATAGAACTAAACCTATCTCTTTGCTTTTGTGTATCCAACATCTGGGTAGCAATAGTACCCTTAGCTATAGGAGTTTTAAGTTCATGCATAACATTTCTTAAAAAAAGTGTACGAGATTCTAAAAGATTATTAATCTTCATTCTTGTATTTTCCATCTCCGTAGCTATCAATGCGATTTCATCTTTACCATTTGTTTTAAATGATACATTCATATCACCATCACCATATTGAGCAATCTTTTTTCTTAATCTAATTAATG
>JAIOSY010000288.1 GCA_021107375.1 Sulfurimonas sp. | reverse complement strand
GTCAGATACTTATAGTATCCTTCCTCAATCACGCCTTGAATTTACATTACTATTTCAAGTCTTACTTTTTAAAATATTCTTTAAATCTTTTGTACAAACCATGAAAAACTTGCCTGAGATATTAAAACTCCATCTATATCTTTTACATCAATATTAATCTCAATAGAAGCTTTACCTTTTTTATCAAACTGCTCTTTAAATCAAACTAAACATTGCATCTAAGATTTCTTCTCTTGTTGGTTGATTGGTTTTTATAAACCAATCTCATTATTTTTTAAAATATCAATTAGCTTTTCTTCATTAATATTTTCTAATTCAGTTTTAGAATAGATACTCATTAAATAAAGATTATTTTGATTATTTAGATAATAATATATAACTCTAAATCCTCCACTTTTCCCAGTAGGAATAAATGAATTTGCTAATCTTATTTTATATAAATTATCACCAAGAGATATGCCGGCTTTTGGGTTATCGAGTAAAGTACTTTGCAATGATTTTAAATCACTAGCAATACTTTTATATTTTTTGTATAACCGTTTAATATCTTTAGTAAAACTTTTTAGATTAACTATTTTCAAGTTCATCTATCAGCTCATCAAGTGTTTGCAAGTTATCTATACTTTCTTTATTTTGTAAAACTGATTTCAACTCTTTTGCAGAACTATCAAATTCATCATAAAATATTTTTGCTTTTTGTTCACTAACATAAGATTTAATAGCTTCTACAATTATTTCACTTCTGTTAAGTGAATAACTTTTTGTAAAATCATCTATCTCATCAAGTAGATACTTTGGTAGTCGTAATCCAACTTGCTGTTTCTCTAACTGAGTCAAAGTATGCATAAAAACTCCTTTAATTTGTATAACTATATTATATATTATTTATATACAAATGTCAAAAAATATTAAAACACAACGCTCTCAACAATCCCCAAAACTTTATCCAAAACCTCATCACTAACTTTCTCAACAAACTTAACTTTTCTGACTTTATAGTCTATTGATTTCACTTGTTCTGTCATTATGAAGCCTGTTAGTTTATCACTATTTACTTTTACATGAAAAGGGAAATTTCTGTCTGTGTTTGTTATTGGGCATGCTATAGCTAAACCCACATGCCGATTAAAAACTTCATTTGAGATTATAAGTGCTGGTCTTCTGCCCTGTTGCTCGTTTCCAGCAGATGGATCAAAGATTAGGATTACTAAATCACCTTTTTTTGGAATGTACTCTTTTACCGTTCTTCAAGTCCAACTGATGATATCATCTCTTCTTTGGCTTTATAGTTTTTTGGAATTTTTGAAACAAGTTCATTTATATCATATTTGATTTTTTCTTTTTGTATAGGTTCTATTACCACTTTATTATTTTCTATAAATATATTTACTTTATCTCCTATTGCTAGATGTAAATCTTTCATAATATCTTTTGGAAATCTAAGCCCTTGTGAGTTTCCCCATTTTGAAATAGTAGCGGTCATAATAAACTCCTTATGTATATCCAAAGTATATCATAAATATTTAAATATCTTTTTTTTGCTATTTTCTGCTAACATATACAATCATGAAAAGAAAACAAAACCAAGAAGAGCTAAGAGCTAAACAATATCTTCAAAGCCTAAACTATACAAAAGTAGAGTACGAACCACTTGGGAATGTAACACCAGACTTTGTACTTGATAATAAAATAGCAGTAGAGGTTAGACGACTAAATCGAAACTATATAAAAAATGAACAACTTGTGAGTAGTGAGAGTTGTGAAATAGATACTCATACTAAAATTAAAAAAAATAATTTATCTTGGAGTACTTATGAGTTACATAGAAACATTCAACTTATTATCAATGAAAAAGATAAAAAAATCGAACAAAATTTCAGTTTATATGATGAATGGTTGTTGATTTTAATAGACTGCATAACTTGTAAAATTGAGACTAATGCTTTTGAAAAACTAAAAAAAATTCAATTTAATAAACATAAATTTAGTAAAATAATTATATTATCTTCAGATGGAGAGTTTAAAGCTTTTAAATTCTAAAGGGGAAAATAATGGAGATGATATTTTACATAGGAATTATCTTTGTACTAGGAAGTTTAACAGGGTGGATTAGCCATATACTTAATATTCCCCGTGTAGTTAGTTATTTAATTCTTGGTTTACTTATAGGGCCGGAGACACTTAAAATTATACCTACAGAGTTTGTCCAAAGTTCACACTCTATTACTGATATATCTCTATCTATAATCGCTGTTTTAATCGGTGCTACACTAAAATTTTCTTCTCTTAAAGGGCATGGCAAAGAGGTCTTATATATTACACTATCTCAATCCTTGACTACATTCATAATAGTAACAATTGGTTTTATCTATTTTGATACTTTTTTAAATCTTGAAATAAGCCATTTATTTTTAATAGCTCTTCTTTTAGGTGGAATTGCAACAGCTACTGCACCAGCTACACCACTTGCAATAGTAAAGGAACTTCGTGCAAAAGGTAGGTTTACTTCAACCCTTTTAGCCATTGTTGCACTTGATGATGTTGTATCATTAATGATATTTACTTTAGCACTTACTATAGGGGTAGCATTCATGACTAATGGCTCAGTTCAATGGATTAATACTATGGATGCTTTTGTTGTTTTATTGCTAAGTGTTTTGCTTGGTATTGTTGCAGGGGTATTAAACTTTATATTTGAGAAGTTTTTAACCCACTCAAAAGCGATGGAGACTATCTCTACTTTGGGATTGATTTTCTTAGTTTATAGCATAAGTGAGTATTATCATTTAGAACCCTTACTAAGTGCTATGGTTATGGGTATAGTGATGGTAAACACTTCACCAGATTTTGAACTTGTACATAAAGAGATTGATAATCATCTAGCAAATATTATATTTATGCTTTTTTTCATAATCTCTGCGATGCACCTTAAACTTGACTCACTTATTACTATCCCTGTTTTAATTGCACTTTATACATTTTTGAGACTGATTGGTAAAATATTTGGAAGTTATATAGGCGCTATTATATCTGGGAGTTCACAAACTATAAAAAAATACATGGGTATAGCACTTTTTCCTCAAGCTGGTGTTGCAATCGGACTTGCACTCTCTATACAAAATCATACAGAGCTACAAAATATAGCTCCAATTATATTAAATATTATAATCGCAACAACTTTTGTTCATGAATTAATTGGACCATTTATGACAAAGTATGCTATTGAAAAAAGTGGAGAAAGTAAAAAAGGAGTAGAAAATGACTAATGCTATTTTGTTAAGAATTGCAAAAACAGCAATTTTAAGTAAATTTGATGAGAACTATACTTTTGATAAAGAGAGTATTTTAAACCAATACCCATTTTTAGAAAAAGATGGTGCAGTTTTTGTGACACTTAAATATGATAATGATTTAAGAGGTTGTATAGGTTCCATTATTTCACATAGAAGACTTTTTGACGATGTGATTCACAACGCTATCTCTGCTGGTTTTAATGACCCACGATTTAACCCTTTAAGTGTTGAAGAGTTATCGCACTTAAGCCTTGAAGTCTCAGTTTTAAGTGAACCTAAAATTTTAGAGTATAAAGGTTATAATGATTTGGTACAAAAAATTAAACCAAATAAAGATGGATTAATTTTAAAACACGGTAGATTTCAAGGAACTTTTTTACCTCAGGTTTGGGAGCAATTACCAAGCCCTGAACTATTTTTAGAACATTTAAGTATGAAAGCTGGAGCAACTCCATCTATATATAGTGAACATCCGACGATTTATAGATATGGAGTAGAACATATAGAGGATAGTTTTGATAAAATAGTTCCATTATAAAAAAAATTCTTTATGGAGAGATACTTATGAAACGAGAAATGAGCGTAGCAGGTAGCTTTTATCCTGC
>JAIOSY010000271.1 GCA_021107375.1 Sulfurimonas sp. | reverse complement strand
TTAATAGATGATATTATTAACGAACCATTGATTGGTGCTCATAGAGATAGAGATACTAGTGCAGCTGCAATTTCAGAGTATTTTTTAACTCAAGTTAAAGAGCTTCGTGAGATGGGAAAAGAAAAAAGAATGGAAGATAGATATACTAGATTAACTTCTGTTGGAGCTTACTCAGAGTAATTTACTCTGAAAGCCCCTCTTTTTCAATCTCTAAAAAAGGATCAAACTTTGGTCTTTTCTTTCTTGGTGCAGTTTTACTAAACTTTATCAAATCTTCTACATTGTTTACATTTTCATTCATACTTTCAAGTGATAATTTAAAAAGTTCATAAGTTGTAAGTACATCACTCATCGCTCTATGATGTTTGGCATGTGGATTTAGACTAAAAGTTTTATCAAGATAAGAAAGTCCATATCTATATGAAACTAAACTTCTCTCTGCAAGTGAAAGTGAACAAAGATTACGGTTGAGTAGTGGTTCAAGTCCAAGTTTTTCAAAAGTTAAAGATATAAATCTGTAATCAAATTTTACATCATGTGCTATAAAAATAGCATCACCTAAAAATAGTTTAAAATCATACATCACTTTTTTTAATGAGGGTGCATTTTTTGTATCTTCTACTGTAATACCTGTTATTTTTATTATATGCTCATTTATCTCTGAACACTTTACAAGTGATTCAAACCGCTCTGTAATTTTTCCATATTTTATTTTGACACCAGCAATTTCTATAATCTGATGTTTATCAATATTTGAACCATTAGTCTCGATATCAACTATGCAAAATTCAGCTTTTTGGAGTGGTAGAAATTTAGTATTAAAGTAAAAATAGCCTTTGTTTTTTATAATATCTAAACCTTGTGAACGCCAAAGTTCAAGAGTAAAGTCTAGGCTATCATCAATTTGAGATTTAAGAGTCTCAAGTGGAAGACCTCTAGTTGAAAGTCTTGAGATACTTTTGTCATCAAGAGGAAAATTGTTAGTTAGCATTAGTTATAAAGTCTTTAACTTTTTGAGAGTCTTTAATACCGTGAGATTTCTCAACACCGCTACTTACATCAACACCATAAAAGCCGTACTCTTTTAGTGATGCAACATTTGAACTATCAAGTCCACCAGCTAAAATTATTTTAGAGTTGTCAATACCGTCAAACCATTCTATATTGATTCTTTTTCCTGCTCCACCATAAGCTTCACAATAAGCATCTACAAGTCTATACTCATCATTATATTTTAAAATATCTTCTTTAGATTTAGCACGGATTACTTTTATAAATGGAACGAATAATTGTTTATATAGTTCTTCTGGAGCTTCAAAGTGAAGTTGGGCAAGTGTACAGCCAGATTCTTGGATATACGAGTTTATTATCTGAGCATCAACATTTACAAAAAGACCAACTTTCTCTACAAAAGGGGGAAGTCTTTTTATGATGTTTTTAGCATCTTTTGGAGAGATATATCTAGGTGATTTTTCATAAAATACAAAGCCCAGAGCATCTGCTCCAGCTTCTATTGCCATCATTGCATCTTCGTAAGATGTTATTCCACAGATTTTACACTTCATCTATATTTGTAAGCTTTTGATAGCTTCTTCTTTACTTTCGTGTTTAAATACATAGCTACCAGCAACGACAACATCTACTCCAACATCTTTAAGGGATTGGATATTTTTATCACTAACTCCACCATCAACTTCGATAAGGCAATTAGGATTTATTTTGTTTCTCATCTCATTTAGTTTTGCAGCTTTAGGAATTACAGAATCTATAAAACTCTGTCCGCCAAAACCAGGATTTACACTCATAAGTAAAACCATATCTAAATCAGCAAGTAGGTATTCAACTGATTCAGGTGGAGTATGAGGATTTAAAACTATCGCAGGTTTAATCCCTAAAGAACGAATTTTTTGGATAAGACGATGAGGGTGTTTTTCCTCTTCGATATGAAAAGAGATATACTCAGGTTTTAAAGGTGCAAAAAGCTCAACAAAAAAAGTATTGTTTTGAACCATTAGGTGAATATCAAGAGGTTTAGTAGCACATTTAGCCACACTAGAAACTACAACTGGACCGATAGTTAAGTTGGGAACAAAATGTCCATCCATAACATCAACATGAACTAAATCACAACCCGCATTACAGATTGCCTCAACATCTCTTTGGAGATTTCCAAAATCAGCAGATAAAATACTAGGAGCTACTTTAATCATTTCATACCTTTTTTCTAAGTATGAAATTATATCAAATCTCTTCTTTTATCTAGTTAAGAAAAATAAAAACTTATCTTTATTAAATGCTAAATCTACTTGAACACCTTTTCTATCTTGTGAAATTTCAAGAAGACTGTTTATATCAGGATAAGTTCTTGGTAGTGTGATGTTTATATTTATTTTTTGGTCGGCTAATAGAGTTTTCATTTTACCACCAACTATATTAACAAGTTCTCCAAGAGTATCTAAAATAAGTTCTAAGTCATCTGTTTCTTCTCCAATTAGAAGTTGACAAGCTTTTTTAGCAATATCTTTTGGAAATATAAGCATAATCATACCATCCATATCTCCATAAAAACCTATTGAACTAGCTATCTTATCAGTATAGTCTTCAACTTTTATAGCTTGAATTTCAGCTGATTCTTTAACGGCAGTTGAGTTTGTCATCATCTCAATGGTAGCTACTGTTGCATCTATAAATTTTGGTAATTCTGTAACTGTTGTTTTATTTATAACTCTTTTGTTTTTAATAGCAGCAGCACTACTCGCACCTAGTTCTGATAGAAGCTCTTTATCTCCAAGAATATCATCCATCTGTTCAAAGAACATAATTCCAGAATCTTCCATATTTTCTTTAAAAGATTCAGGGATTTTTTCAAAAGTCATTCCAACAAAGCATATAGTTGCATTATACTCAGCAGCAGAACTAGAAAGTCTTGAGAAAAAATTTAGTGCATGGACATTCATACTTACAACTTTATAGGCATCGAAAATAAAGAGTCTAAAACCAACATTTAAAGAGTTGTTATGGTAAGCGATGTTAAAGGTATTTCCAATATCTGCATCTGAAAATGAATTGACTGTTTATATGATAGCGTTTCCAGTAACTCTTGCTGCTACATTTTGTCCCATGTCTCCAAGATAAGTGTTTTCTATAATTACATCATAAGCATTTTCAACACTTTTCTTTGTGTTAAACTCATCTTCTGTTTGAGCAATAATAGGATTATGTCCACTATCATGAAGTTCTATCGCCATTGCAGATCGTTGAGATTTATCTTCATTGTATAGTAGAACATTTTTATTTTTATTTTGAAAACTTGGAGCAAATAGTTCTGCAATTTTTTGAGATGCAAATAAAGAAAACGAGATGTCATTTTTATAGAATTTTTTTATAGCATTATATTTTTTTATATCATAGTCACAAAAACCAACTGTCATACTTTTTTCTTCTTTTACTTTTACAAACATTTTTACAAACATATCAAGACCATTGCGATTGAAAAAAACAACTTTTTTTAGTGATACTAAAATCATATCTGCATTAAGTTTTGTTGTTACATGAATATCCTCTAAACTTAGAAATGTTCCACCATTGTTTCCATCTAAAAATCCTTGAGGCGTAAAAATACCTATACCATTTTTTACAACTGCTCTCATGATATCTCCATAAGTTCTGCAAAATCATCGTAAATATCACTAACATATTCAATTTGAAATTCAATAAAATCATTAAGTTGGGCTTCTATAAACATTGGCTGAGAGAGTTCATAAAAAAGAAGAAGGTGCATCCATTTTCCAAGTGTATTAATCTCTAAATCATCAGAAGGTTTAAATCCAGATGATGCTTGAATTATTTTCGCTGTTTTTGGAGGCATTTCCCATTTTTGTGAGATTTTTTTACAAATATCAAAAAGATCTAAGTCACATAATCTTGAAAGGATAGTATTTAAATTAAGATTATTGACACTTCTAAGAATCTCTACATCAGCTTTTTTATGATTAAAAAGTGCTTCAGATACTATTATACTAGCTGGTAAAAGGGTTATAGCACTTTCAATTTCTGCATCATCAATATCTAAATGTATTAAAATTTGTTTCCATCTTCTTGATAGTTTTGCCTGAAGTTCGTGGAAAGTAGATTCATTTAGTTTAAAAAGTTTCCATTTTTTAGGGGATAATAGAGTCATCATATAATTATAAACGGTTTGTTGAGATGATGAAACACCAAGAATCCCAAAAATTTGAGATATGTCAGAAACTTCATTTTTAAAGCCATATATAGGCTTATTTACAATACTTTTAAGATAGGATTTTAGTGCCAAATCAGTTTGTGCAATTTGAGCGGCTTTTGTAAGTTCACCATTATTTAGTAGGGTAATAGTTACCTGCAATGCCTTTGGTGATGGAGGAATCTTTTGTATAAAATCAGTTATTTGGTCATTTGTAATCAATGTTAGCTACTTTTAAATGTTAAATTTTATATATTCTAACTATTAAAGTATAAAAAATAAATAAATTTGTTAATATATATAAAATTTAACTAGCTTAAGTTGAAGTTTTGCTTTATGTTGGTATAATTCGCAACTTTAAAACCTATACAAGGAATCTAAAATGGCAAGAAAATGTGCTATTAGTGGCAAGGGCCCTATGAGTGGAAACAATGTTTCTCACGCAAAAAACAGAACAAAGCGTCGTTTCTTACTTAACTTAAGAACTGTTCGTATTACTCAAGAAGATGGTACTACAAAGAAAATTAAAATTTCTGCAAAAGAATTAAGAACACTTAAGAAAAACTCTTAAGTCTTCTTGGAAGTTACTGTGAATCTTTTATCAAGGATTCGTAAATTTCTACACTGGGAGTCAGCTCCCAAACCTGATATAAAACTACTGCCTGAAATATATCCCCATTTAAAACCCTTTCGTTTACCTATGATTTTAACGGTGCTAACCATGATGGTTGGAACTATTGGTTATATAATGATTGATGATTTTGAATTAATGGATGCTATATATCAAACTGGAATAACATTTACTACTGTAGGTTTTGGTGAAATCGCACCTGTTTCAGGTATGGGAAGAATTTTTACCATTACTCTTATAATAGCTGGATTTGCAATTTTTTCATCTGCTATTGGTATACTAATTGCAGAATTGAGTAGAGGAAATATACTTGCCATATTAAAGGAGAGAAGAATGCTGTATAAAATAGCTAGGCTTAAAAAGCATTTTGTTATTTGTTATCATAATGAATATACTATAGAGGGTACAAAACAATTAGGAGCTAATCATATCCCTTTTGTTGTAATTGATCCCAGAAAAGAGATATGTGAATGGGCAAAAGAGTATAAATATCCTACATATCTTCATGCTGAGCCACATGCCGAATTATCTATGTTAAAAGCACACATGGCTTCTGCAAAAGGGATGATAACCTTATCTGATTCTATAGCAGATAATATTGCTATTATTGCATCTGTAAGACTTTTTGAAACAGAACATTCTCTTCCTCGAGCATATTATATAATCTCTTCAGCAGAAGCAATTAGTGATGTTGAAAAGCTTAAAAAATTAGGTGCCGATACAGTTGTTTCACCTACAAAATTAACTGCTCAAAGAGTGAGTGCAATGGCAGCAAGACCTGATATGGAAAATCTTCTTGAAGAGTTTTTATATAAAAGTGATAATCCTCTTGATATGGAAGAGGTTTTTATCCCTAAATATAGTTGGGCTGTACTTAAAAAACTTAAAGAGACGCATCTAAGAGATATAACTAACACTTCAATAATAGGGATAACTAAAAAAGATGGTAAATTTCTTTCAATGCCAAAAGGGGATGTTTTGATTACTAGTGAGTGTAAGCTTCTTATAATTGGAACACAAAAAGATATAAATATAGCTAAAGGGATTTTTAAGCAAAGAAACAAACCTAAGGAGATTAGATTTGTATAATATAATTTATGTAGATAGTGGTGTTTGTGCGAGTGAAGGTTTTTTTTCTGATGGGATAAGTGCTGGACTTAAACCAAATGGTGTTAATGATATGGCATTTATTTACAGTGATATGGCATGTGAGATAGCTTCTATATTTACTACAAATAAGATGACGGCTGCACCTATTAGACATTTTAGAGCAAAGGGTGATTTTAAAACAAACTTTGTTCTGATAAACTCTAAAAATGCGAATGCTATGACGGGTAAAAATGGAATAGAAGATATTGATGAGATTCTTACTAAATGTGATGAAAAAGTAATAAACCCTGTTATGAGTTCAACTGGTGTAATTGGTGTACGACTTCCAAAACAAAAGATTATAGATGGGATGAAGCTTTTTGATTTAACTCAAAAAAATCCACATGCCGCAGCTAAAGCTATTATGACAACAGATACTTTTTCAAAAGAGATTGCTTTTAAAGTTAAGCTTGAAGATGGTACTAGTTTTAATATTGGAGCAATGGCAAAGGGTGCAGGTATGATAAATCCTGCAATGGCTACAATGCTTTGTTTTATAACAACTGATGCTGATGTGTCAAAAGCAGAGATGCAAGAGATTTTAGAGGAGATTACAAAGCTTACATTTAATGCAGCGAGTGTAGATGGTGATACATCTACGAATGATACTGTAATGCTTTTAAGTAATGCAAAAAGTGGTGTTTTTAATAGAGATGCTTTTAAAGAGGCTCTTTTTAAAGTTATGCACTTTTTGGCTCTTGAGATGGTAAGAGATGGAGAGGGTGCCACAAAACTAGTAACTTATAATATTACTGGTGCAAAAAATGATAGTGAAGCAGAAAGGGTTGCGAAATCACTTTCAGATTCACTTCTTGTAAAAACTGCTCTTTTTGGTGAAGATCCAAACTGGGGAAGAGTTGCTTCAACAGTTGGTGCAAGTGGAGCCCAGTGTAGTGAAGATACTCTTAAAATATCGTTTGACAATTTATGTGTTTATGATTGTGGTAAATTATATTTTGATGAAGAGATGGAGAGAAAGGCTGCAATTGTTATGGGACATAAAAAGTTTACAATCTCTTGTGACTTAGGTATATCAGATGGAAGTTTTAAAGCTTATGGCTGTGATTTAGGTCATGAGTATGTTAAAATTAATGCAGATTATAGAACTTAAGTGAATTAAAAAATAAAAATATTAAAAATAATGATGTTAGTACCTATGGTACTTATTATTTCTGCTTGTAGTAGTAAAAGTATCTCTTATAATTGGGATAGAACAAAAGGTGCAGCTTATAATGCTGCTGTAGATCCTATGACATGGGCATCTTTGGCAACTGGATTAACATTAGATGCGACAGGATATGATGAAGATATTACTAATCATATTATGAAAGATAATCCTGATGATTTTACTTTTTCTTCAGATGATGCAGATGATTTAAGAACATTATCAACAGCAATTACATATACAACTGCTGTTCTTATTCCTGATGATGATATGACTACAAAAGCTAAAAGGGTAGCTGTTGAAGCTTCTGCTTTAGCTATTGGTAGAGGATATGTTACTTTAACAAATTCATATATTGATAAAACTTCACCAAGTGGTACTAATGAAGATGCTTTTGGTTCAAATCATGCAGTAGCACCTTTTAT
>JAIOSY010000144.1 GCA_021107375.1 Sulfurimonas sp. | reverse complement strand
TTTGAACTCTTCTTTTTGAATATCAACAAACTTAGCAGCGTGAGCACGACAAAGTTCTCTAACTTTTGAAACTTCTAAAAGCTCTTTTTTCTTTTTCCCACCAAGTTTTTTCTCAACTTGTTGCTCGATTGGAAGACCATGACAATCCCAACCTGGAGTAAAACGAACAGATTTTCCATTAAAATAGTTATGTTTAACGATAATATCTTTAAGAACTTTGTTTAACGCATGTCCGATATGTATATGCCCATTTGCATAAGGGGGTCCATCATGAAGAGTGAAGCTGGGTGCATCTTTGCGATTAGCTTTCATCTTTTCATAAACTTTAGTTTCATCCCACATGCTATAACGCTTAGGTTCGTTGTTTATTAGATTGCCTCTCATGGCAAAGTTAGTAGTTGGTAAAAGTAGTGTGTCTTTGTAGTCCATCTGTACCTCGTAAAATAGTAATAAAATATGTAGTTCTAAAATCTCAAAGAATAATATTCTTTGTAGCTTTAGGGGGTTGTAGGGACATTAGTGTCCCTGCTTATACAATGGGCTTTTGCTCATTGTGTAATGTAATAATTTTTGCATTGTATCTTTTATGTGTTTAAAACCATCTTTAAAGTGCTATAATACTTCTGAAAAATTTGCTTAAAAAGGCTGGTACACTATGAAACTGCATCTTATGTTTATTGGTAATAAATTTATATATAATAAATCTCTTCAAGAGTATGTGATTCGTAAAGTTGAGCAAAAATGTGATTTTATTAGTTCTATTACATATTTCAAAGAGAGTGACAACTCTTTATTTCTATATCTTGAAAATGAATTAAATTTATCAGATAAATTAGTAATAATATTAACAAAACAAAATTTTTCAACAGTGGGTAAGCTTATCTCTACTGTTACAAGTGATAATCAGGTATTAAAAGAAAATATGCTAATCCCTTCAAATGTAAATGTTTATGAAGAGGGTAGTTATCTATTAGAGTATAAAAATTCTATAACAAATGTTATCTCTATGGATGAGATGAAAAAAATGCCAGAAATATTGATAGAAACAAAAGAGAATAAAGCTACTGTAAATATATTTAATGAAGATAGAGATAGTGCCATAGCCTTATTAACTCCAATAGCTCAAATGCATGATGTGACTTTAGAAGTGATAACAATAGTTGATGGTTGGTTAAGGGTTGATATAGAGAGTAAAAAATATGGAAACATATCTAATTTTATAAAATCATCTAAACAGCTACTTCCTAAAAAATTGATAGCTACATCAAATATTATTGGTTATATCATAGAAGTATTATTTGCAAATCAAAAGAAAGTATCTTTTGCTGAGAGTTGTACTGGTGGACTTCTTAGTTATTATTTTACTTTACATAATGGGGCTTCAAAAATTTTAGATGGTTCTCTTGTTACTTACTCAAATAAGTTAAAAGATAATTGGCTTGCAGTTGAGCATAATATTTTAGAAGAGTTTGGAGCAGTAAGTAGTGAGGTTGTTGAGCAGATGAGTGAGGGTGTTATGAATGTTAGTGATGCTGATTATACTATCTCTATAAGTGGAATTGCAGGTGACAATGGTGGAACTAAAGATAAACCTGTTGGAACAGTATATGTAAGTGTAAGAACAAAAGAGATACATAAAGAGGTGTGTTTAAATCTAAATGGAGATAGAAATTATGTACAGCATCAGAGTGTTCTAGAAGCTCTTAAAATGCTTATAACTATAGATAAAGATATGTTTTTCTAAATTTAAGTAAAAATATCTTGACAATTAAAATCATTTTGTCTATAATTTCGACCTCTTAAACATTTGGAGAAAATGTCTTGTTAGCTCAGCTGGTAGAGCACGTCACTTTTAATGATGTGGCCGATGGTTCGAATCCATCACAGGACACCATTTTTATCAAACTAAAAAGCATTTATGCGGTGGTAGTTCAGTTGGTTAGAATACCTGCCTGTCACGCAGGGGGTCGCGAGTTCGAGTCTCGTCCACCGCGCCACTGTTTTTTAGTTAAATTTTCAATGGGCGTTTAGCTCAGTTGGTAGAGCGCTACCCTTACAAGGTAGATGTCACAAGTTCGAGTCTTGTAATGCCCACCATTGATACAAAACCTTTCGTTTATGAAAGTACAGTGACCCTTTCGTCTAGTGGCCAAGGACACTATCACTTCATGGTAGTAACAGAGGTTCAAATCCTTTAGGGGTCGCCATTTTATTTAGTGTTAGAAATTTAAAAGTGGGCGTTTAGCTCAGTTGGTAGAGCGCTACCCTTACAAGGTAGATGTCACAAGTTCGAGTCTTGTAATGCCCACCACTTTTACGATATACGCACGAAGCTTTAAGCTCATGTACTAAAGTACACTTTGCTCAAATCTTAGCACGCCTATCAAAAAAGAACAATTTTACAATTATATGCGCGGTGGTAGTTCAGTTGGTTAGAATACCTGCCTGTCACGCAGGGGGTCGCGAGTTCGAATCTCGTCCACCGCGCCACTCATTTTTTAATTTAAATCACAAAATATTTTACAATTCTTAATAAAAATCTCAATTTCAATTATTTCTACACATCTTAGTATTTATTGCTTTATCGATGATATTTTAAAAGATAATTTAAAGTATATTGATGTAGCATATAAATAGAACAATTTAAGGTAATATACATATGTTTAAATCACTTAGAAAATTTAAAATAGGTACGGCATTTTCATTAGTCATTTTTTTTACAATACTAGTAGTAACTACAGCAGCGTATTGGAAATTATATAGTGAAAGTAAGCTTCAGTATGAAAATAATCTAAAGAGTAAGGGCGAGTCTATACTAAACTTTGCTGGTGTACTTTTAGAGAGTAGAAACGAGAAATTTTATAGTGGTGAGAGTCCTGAAGTTCCTCAAGTAATTCAAAATGAAGTATTTAAAAAATTCACTGATATTTCAGAGGGGAAAGTTTTTTTTAAACAAGCATCTACAATGCCTATGCTTGAGAGAAATAGAGCCTTAG
>JAIOSY010000079.1 GCA_021107375.1 Sulfurimonas sp. | reverse complement strand
TATGTAGCAGTTTAACTAAGTGTTGCACTTACTATTTGAATTGGGGAATACAGTATTTAAAGCGAGTGTAACTCATACACACTTTTCAAATCATATCAAAATAATTATTATTAGACGGACTTGTGACGGACTTCTCCAGTTTTTAGAAAGCTTAAAATAGAAATTTAAAGTGCTTGAAGTGTCGTATTTTAGGGGTTAAATTGATGGCTCCGGATGCTGGATTCGAACCAGCGACCAAGTGATTAACAGTCACCTACTCTACCGCTGAGCTAATCCGGAATCTTAAAAAATGGTGTCAAGAGGGGGACTTGAACCCCCGACCCCCGGCTTATGAGACCAGTGCTCTAACCAGCTGAGCTACCGTGACATCTTTTAAGAGGCTGAAATTATATCTATCCAAAGCTTTAAAATACCTTTGAATAGGGTACTTTTTATATATATTTGTATAAATATAGTTATTTGACGGTAAAGTGTGAAGTTTAAGGGTATAAATTCTTAAATTTAAAGTAGAAAATCGACAGTTTCAATAATATAGAGGGAATCCCTTTTTTAAAAGGGATTAGATAGATATGATAAAACCAACTTACTGAATAACAAATTCCGTAAAATATATTCCTTTAATTTGACCATCTGAAATCATTGCATTTAGAGTATCCATAATTTGTGAAGATACTTTTCCTTTACCTTTTTTAGATGATATCTCTTCAAGTGTTTTTGATGATAGTATTCTAATTACTCTATCTCTTAAAACAGGAGTTTTAGCATCTAATTCTAGGCTTAATTCTTCACCTTCAAGTTCAAGTGACATAGTTACTTTTAGGTATCTACGACCAGAATCACTTTTAAGATTTACAGTAAATGTATCTAATGGATATAAAATACCTATATCGCTAAGTTGTCTAGAGTCTTCCATAAAAGATGAACTAGAACTTCTTGTTTTTGATTTAGAGACAGTTTTTTCTTTAACTTGAGGTTCGGCTTGAACTTCATCATCATCACCAAGCATTATAAATGCTGCTACCGCACCAACTAAAATAATCAGTATTAGCACAACTATGATTATTATCATAAGCATATTACCAGATTTCTTTTTTTCAGGGGTCTCTTGTTCCTCTTGTGTATTTTTATCTTCAGCCATCTTTGTATCTTCCTTGATTATGAATTATGTTGATAGTATATCAAATTTAAAATCTTATTATATTATTAATCAGTCTTCTATTAAGTCATTTAGTGGTAAAAACTCATAGCTTTCTGCATTGTAGTAGTCTATTTTGCCTGTTTCAATATAATAATACCAACCATGTATATGTAAATCGCCATTTTCGAATCGTTTTTTAACATTTGGGTAAGTTAATATATTTTCTATTTGTTTTGTTATTGATAATTTTTCTGTTAATCTTAATAAATCTTCTTTTGGTGCATTTGCTCCAAGGCTTAAAATCGCTGATGTTTTTGCACTTTCACCAAGTTCTAACCATTTTTTTGTATGAACAAGAGAATCATCTTCTATCACTTCATAAAGATGGTTACATGCGCCACAGTGAGTATGCCCACAAATGATAATATCTTTTACTTTTAAAACACTTACAGCATACTCTATTCCTGAAGCAGTGGCATGAAAGTCTTCATCTGGTTTGTAAGGTGGTACAAAATTACCTACATTTCTTATAACAAAAAGATCACCAGGATCTGATTGTACCATTAAATCTGGGATAACTCTTGAATCAGAACAACCGATAAAAAGTGCTTTTGGTGATTGCCCTTTTTTAACAAGATTTAGTAATGATTCTTTATTTTTTTTAAAGTAAGATCTAAAAAGTTTGTTACCCTTGGCATAGCTTTCCATATTCATTATAAATCCTTAGTTACACTCTTTTATGTTTAGTGCTTTTATAATCTCTTCGAAAATTTCTCCAGATTCTCTATTGTTATCATCATGATATTCAATCACTAAAACTTCTTTACCATTTGATATAGCTGTTGTGTGAATTTCTGGTTGCATTTTATGTTTAGCAATTATAGTATCGACACAATCACTCACAAGATTTTTTTCCTCATCACCTTTATACGCTAGTGCTAATCTTGAAAATCTTTCTTCACTTCTAAACTCTGCATCAATCATGTTGTACCTTTTTATATAATTATTGAGGAATTATACAGCTTTTTCTTATAAAAGGAGTTTTATATCGCTTAAATTAATACCATTCTAAAAGTTTTGTCACTTCATCTACAATAAAAGTTTTCATTGTCGTTTTTTCTAATGGTTTTTTGGCTAAAAGTACTTTTGAAATATTTTGCATTTTTGCTTCTTTTAATCTTACATCAAGGGCATAAACTTCCCTTACGTCACCAACAAGAGAAACTTCACCTATAAATATAGTTTCTTTAGATATTGCTCTGTCTCTAAAGCTACTTAAAATTGCTGCTAAAACTGCTAAATCTGCTGCTGTTTCAGTGATTTTAATACCACCTGTAATATTTATAAATACATCATAGCCTGAGAGAGGAATTTCCAATTTTCTCTCAAGTAGTACTAAAAACATATTTAATCTGTTATTATCAAATCCAGTTGCTTGTCTTTTTGAATTTGGTGTATGTGATTCTGAAACTAAGGCTTGAACTTCTAAAATAATTGGACGAGAACCTTCCATGATTACAGTTAATGCTGAACCAGATTGTTCAGAGTTTCTATTGAAAAATCTTGATGAAATATTAGTAGCTGATACTAAACCTTCAGCTCTCATCTCAAAAACACCTATCTCACTAGTAGCACCAAAACGGTTTTTAAAACCTCTTAAAATTCTGAGTTCTTGAGATGAATCACCCTCAAAATATAAAACAGTATCAACCATATGCTCTAAAACTCTAGGACCTGCAATAGAACCCTCTTTTGTAATATGTCCGATAATAAATATAGCAATATTTCTTTCTTTTGCTATTCTCATCAATTCGAAAGTGATTTGTCTTACTTGAGTTACAGAACCTGGAGCAGATGTGATGTTTTCTGAGTATATTGTTTGGATAGAATCAATAATTAAAAATTCATATTCTCTATGTTCAAGTTCAACTAAAATTTGTTCTAATCTAATCTCACTTAAAAGGTATAAACTATCATGGTTTGCATTTAAACGATTTGCTCTAAGTTTAATCTGTCCAGCTGATTCTTCACCTGTTACATAAAGAACATTTTTAGTTGTTGAGGCGATATTTGAAGCGACTTTTAGAAGTAGGGTAGATTTACCAACACCAGGACTTCCTCCTATAAGTGTCAGTGAACCAGGAACTATTCCACCACCTAAAACACCATCAAGTTCAATATCTAGTGAAGAAAATCTAAAAACTTCACTCTCTTGTATGTCAGTTATACTTTGTGCTTTTGATGAAGTAGAAGAGCTTGATTTTGTTTGTTTTACTACTTCTTGTTGATGTTCGTTTAACTCAACAAATGAATCCCAAGCCCCACAATTTGTACATTTACCCATCCATTTTGGAGTTGTAAGTCCACAATGCTGACACTCAAAAAGAACTTTTTTCTTAGCCATGATTTTGCCTTGATATTTAAGATTAAGGGATTATACTATTTTGGCATGTGGAGATTGAAAAATATGACAATATGCCATATTTTTCTTGAATTTTTGAAATTTGTAGTTTACTCTTCTATAAAAAGTGCATCAAGAAGACCATCAACAAATTCGTACTTGTCAAATACCACTAGATTTTCTGGTTGTTCTCCAGTTCCTATGTATAAAATAGGAAGTTCAAGTGCATAAGCAATACTAAATACACTACCACCTTTTGCTGTTCCATCAAGTTTTGTGATAATGATACCGTCTATTCCTATCATCTCATTAAATGCTTTTGCTTGTGCTATTGCTGAGTTTCCTTGTGTTCCATCTAATATTAAGATAGTTCTATGTGGTGCTCCTGCATGTGCCTTGTCGCAAATACGATTTATTTTTTTAAGTTCATTTGCTAGATTTGTTTGTGTGTGAAGTCTTCCAGCTGTATCGATAATAACATTATCAAAACCTTTTGATTTTGCAGAATCGATTGTATCATAAGCAACTGCTGAAGAATCATGTCCTTGTTTTGAAGATACTATGGGGATATCAAGTTTTTTAGACCAAAGTGTAAGTTGTTCTATTGCTGCGGCACGAAAAGTATCTCCTGCCCCTAAAATCACTTTTTTACCCTCGTTTTTATACTTTTGAGCAAGTTTTGAGATAGTTGTGGTTTTTCCTGCACCATTTACTCCAACTATTAACTCAACAAAAGGAGCAGTATATTCAGGCTCTTTGTAAGTTGTGTAGGCAAGAGTTGCTAAAAGTTTTGAGCGTAAAATTTCTCTTGTAATTTTTTCTTGGTAAGTTTGCTTGATTATTATCTCAACTAAATCATACTCAACATCAGCTTCTAGTAAAATGTTTTCTAATTCATCTTTTGTAAAGGTGACTTTTTTCTTTGGTACTACTGTTTTTATAGCCTCAACAGTTTTGCTGAGGGATTTTTTTATAAAGCCAAACATTATAGGTGTAAAGCTCTTTTTATATCGCTTTGAACAAACTCTTCTTGAACTTCACCAATATAATGACTTATAAGTTTTCCATCTTTATAAAGTGCCATTATTGGGATTGGAAATCTCTTTCCAAGGTTTAATGCTAGTGCAAGTTCATTAATTAAAGGACGGTTACTCTTAGAATTTACTATTGCATAATCTGCTTTATATTCTTTTTTAAACTCTTGGAGTTTTTCATTTGTAATATTTTCTTCAATTGTTATCGCGATAACAACTACATTATCTTTAAATTTATTTTGAATAGATGTTAAGTGAATCGCACTTGCTCTACAAGGTGGACACCAAGTTGCAAATATATCAAAAATAACTACTTTTCCTTGTAGTCCTTCAACTACAAAACCATCTGCCTCTTTTTTAACAATATATTGTTTGTTATCTGTTGAAGTAAGTACAAATTCATTTGAAGAGAGTACTTTGTTCGCCTCTTTTACCTCTTCTTTTTTTGTATCTCCACATCCTTGAAATATTACTGTCATTGCTAGTAGAGTAATTAAAATCGATTTTTTTAACATTAAAATACCTTCATTTTTTTATTTTTGGATAAAATATGGGAAATTATATCCATAAAGATTTAAT